>CAKSWQ010000001.1 GCA_934512105.1 uncultured Faecalibacterium sp.
AAGATGGCCGAGGCCAACAAGGCTTTCGCTCATTTCCGTTATTGATCTGTTCTGTAGGAGGTTAATTTCATGGCTACACCCAGAGAAGTTTCTCTTCAGATGACGAGAAATATCGGCATTATGGCCCATATCGATGCTGGTAAGACTACGACTACCGAGCGTATTCTGTACTACACCGGCATCAACCACAAGATCGGCGAAGTTCATGATGGCGGCGCTACCATGGACTGGATGGTTCAGGAGCAGGAGCGTGGTATTACCATCACTTCCGCTGCTACCACCTGCTACTGGAGCCACTCTGAGACCCAGAAGGATCCGGTCGCATTCAAGAAGAACCGTCACCGCATCAACATCATCGACACTCCGGGCCACGTGGACTTCACTGTTGAGGTTCAGCGTTCTCTGCGCGTGCTGGACGGTTCTGTGACCGTTCTGGCTGCTAAGGGCGGTGTCGAGCCCCAGTCTGAGACCGTTTGGCGTCAGGCTGACGAGTACAAGGTTCCCCGTATGGTCTACGTCAACAAGATGGATACCATGGGTGCCGACTTCTTCCGCTGCATCAAGATGCTGCACGATCGTCTGCACGCTAACGGCGTAGCGATCCAGCTGCCCATCGGTCAGGAGGATACCTTCCGTGGTATCGTTGACCTGGTCGATATGAACGCTGAGGTCTACTACGACGATATGGGCAACGATATGCGCACCGAGCCTATCCCCGAGGATATGGTCGAGCAGGCTGAAGAGTACCGTAACATTCTGGTCGAGGCTGTTGCCGAGAACGACGAAGAGCTGATGGAGAAGTACCTCGAGGGTGAGGAAATCACCCGTGAGGAACTGAAGGCTGCTATCCGTAAGGAGACCATTGCAAATACTCTGGTCCCCGTTGTCTGTGGTTCTTCCTACAAGAACCGCGGCGTGCAGAAGCTGCTGGACGCTATCGTTGACTATATGCCCGCACCTACCGATGTCGAGGACATCAAGGGTGTGAATCCTGAGACCGAAGAGCAGGAGACCCGTCCGTCTTCCGACGACGCTCCCTTCGCAGCTCTGGCCTTCAAGATCGCTACCGACCCGTTCGTTGGTAAGCTGGCATACTTCCGTGTTTACTCCGGTAAGGTTGAGGCAGGTACCACTGTCTACAACTCCGTGAAGGACAACAAGGAGCGTATGGGCCGCATCCTGCAGATGCACTCCAACCACCGCAAGGATATCGACTGCTGCTATGCAGGTGATATCGCTGCTGTTGTCGGTCTGAAGAACACCACCACTGGTGATACTCTGTGTGATGAGAATCATCCCATCATTCTGGAGTCCATGAAGTTCCCCGAGCCCGTTATCCGCGTTGCTATCGAGCCTAAGACCAAGGCTGGTAACGAGAAGATGGGCATCGCGCTGGCAAAGCTGGCCGAAGAGGACCCGACCTTCAAGACCTACACCGATGAAGAGACCGGCCAGACCATCATTGCTGGTATGGGCGAGCTGCATCTGGAGATCATCGTTGACCGTCTGCTGCGTGAGTTCAAGGTTGAGGCAAACGTGGGTGCACCCCAGGTTGCTTACCGTGAGACCATCCGCAAGGAGGCCAACCAGGAGACCAAGTACGCACGTCAGTCCGGTGGTAAGGGCCAGTACGGTCACGTTAAGATCAAGATCGAGCCCAACGAGCCCGGCAAGGGTTACGAGTTCGTCAACGCCATCGTTGGCGGCGCGATCCCGAAGGAATACATCCCGGCTATCGACAACGGTATCCAGGGTGCTATGAAGTCCGGCGTTCTGGCTGGCTATCCTGTTGTTGATGTCAAGGTCACCCTGTGGGATGGTTCTTATCATGAGGTCGACTCCTCTGAAATGGCCTTCTCCATCGCTGGTTCTATGGCATTCAAGGATGCTATGCGCAAGGCTGATCCCATCATCACCGAGCCCATCATGAAGGTTGCTGTTATCGTTCCCGATGAGTATCTGGGCGATGTTATCGGCGACCTGAACGCTCGCCGTGGTCAGATCCAGGGCATGGAAGCTATGGCTGGTACTCAGCGTGTCAACGCATTTGTGCCTCTGGCTCAGATGTTCGGCTACGCTACCGACCTGCGTTCCAAGACTCAGGGTCGTGGCCAGTATGTTATGGAGCCCTCTCACTACGAGCCGGTTCCCAAGAACATTGCTGACCAGATCATTGCTGGCCGTACCAAGGGCTAAGCGCTGTAAAGCATAAGAATTTTGCCGGGGTAGTGTAACTCCGGCAAAATTTCCTGTAAAAGCACTTGATTTTACAGGACAAATTTAGTAGAATAGCCTTGCAGTGCAATGTCTGCATTTTGCAGGGTTGTTGTAACCAATATCAAAACCTAAATTAAGGGAGGATATTCCAATGGCTGAAAAGGCAAAGTTCGACCGTTCTAAGCCGCATGTTAACATCGGCACCATCGGTCACGTTGACCACGGCAAGACCACTCTGACCGCTGCTATCACCAAGTACCTGGCTCTGAAGGGTGATGCAGAGTTCATGGACTACGCTAACATCGATAAGGCTCCCGAGGAGCGCGCTCGTGGTATCACGATCAACTCCGCTCACGTCGAGTACCAGACCGAGGCTCGTCACTACGCTCACGTTGACTGCCCGGGCCATGCTGACTACGTTAAGAACATGATCACTGGTGCTGCTCAGATGGACGGCGCTATCCTGGTCGTTGCTGCTACCGATGGTCCCATGCCCCAGACCCGTGAGCACATCCTGCTGGCTCGTCAGGTCGGCGTGCCCTATATCGTTGTGTTCATGAACAAGTGCGATATGGTCGACGACGAAGAGCTGCTGGATCTGGTCGAGATGGAGATCCGTGAGCTGCTGAGCGAGTACGACTTCCCGGGCGACGACACCCCGATCATTCGTGGTTCCGCTCTGAAGGCTCTGGAGGCTCCCAACGATCCTGAGGATCCTGCTTACGCTTGCATCAAGGAGCTGATGGACGCTGTTGACTCCTACATCCCCAACCCGGATCGTGAGGAAGATAAGCCCTTCCTGATGCCCATTGAGGATGTCATGACCATTTCTGGTCGTGGTACCGTTGCTACCGGTCGTGTTGAGCGTGGTGTTGCAAAGGTTGGCGATGCAATGGAGATCGTCGGCATCAAGCCCGATCGTCTGAGCACCACCATCACCGGTCTGGAGATGTTCCGTAAGTCTCTGGACTTCGCTGAGGCTGGCGATAACATCGGCGCTCTGCTGCGTGGTGTTGATCGTACCCAGATCGAGCGTGGCCAGGTTCTGGCTAAGCCCGGTTCTGTGCACCCCCACAACGTCTTTGAGGCTCAGGTCTACGTCCTGACCAAGGACGAAGGCGGCCGTCACACTCCCTTCTTCTCCAACTATCGTCCTCAGTTCTACTTCCGTACCACTGACGTGACCGGCATCATCACCCTGCCCGAAGGCACCGAGATGTGCATGCCCGGCGATAACGTCATGATGCACGTTGAGCTGCTGACCCCCGTTGCTATGGAAGAGGGCCTGCGTTTCGCTATCCGTGAGGGTGGCCGTACCGTTGGTTCCGGCGTTGTTGGCAAGATCGTTGAGTGATTTTGTCCTTGAACGTAAGTTCCAAGGCTAACTAGCATTTATAAAGACCTTCCCGTTCCGGAGAGCGGGAAGGTCTTTTTTTATTTTCCGGCGCGATCAAACAAGCCGTAACTTTCAAAGCATCTCCTGTATCAGCGCAAACCCGAAGTCTTTCGAACGCAGTATTTTACACAAAAAAGTCCGAAACCCCTTCCTTCTCTGCCCGCAGGGGAGTATAATAGTTTTTGTTGTTTGCGAAACAGGAAAGGGGAAGTGTATCAACTATGGAATCGAAGCAGAGGCTTTTAGAGCCGCAGCTCGTCCAGACGGCAAGGGCGGATCAGTTCAGCCGCAAGGTGTTCTGCGATGGAATGCGGGATGGTGTACCCATTGCGCTGGGCTATTTTGCAGTATCTTTTTCGCTGGGCATTGCGGCGCGCAAGGCGGGCTTTACGCCGTTTCAGGGGTTTCTTGTCAGCTTGCTGAATAATGCCTCCGCAGGAGAATATGCCGCATTTGCGCTGATCATGGCAAACGCCACTTATTTTGAGGTGGCGGTTATTACCCTGATCGCCAATGCACGGTATCTGTTGATGAGCTGCGCACTGGCACAGCGTTTTGCGCCGGAAACGCCATTCTGGCATCGTCTGCTCATCGGCTATGATGTCACGGACGAGCTATTCGGCATTACCATCGCCCGCCCGGGCAGCCTGAACCCGTACTATACCTATGGCGCCATCCTGCTGGCAGCGCCGGCTTGGGCTTGTGGTACAGCGCTTGGTATTATAGCAGGTAATCTGCTGCCGCTGCGGGTGGTCAGCGCTTTGAGCGTAGCACTGTACGGAATGTTTCTGGCCATTATCATCCCGCCTGCGCGCAAGGATCGGATCGTTGCGGTACTGGTTGTCATCAGCTTTGCACTGAGTTTTCTGTGCAGTTATCTGCCGGGCATCTCAGCGCTATCTGAGGGTACCCGCACCATTCTTTTGACGGTGGCAATCTCCGGTGCAGCAGCGGTGTTGTTCCCAGTCAGGCAGGAGGAAAACGAAGATGACGCATAACAACTATATCTATATCGCGGTCATGGCACTGGTGTCCTATGCTATCCGCATCCTGCCGCTGACACTGATCCGCAAACCGATCAAAAACCGCTTTATCCAGTCCTTTTTATACTATGTGCCCTATGTAACGCTGGCGGTGATGACCTTCCCAGCTATCATTCAGGCAACACAGAGCCCGGCAGCGGGTGCCGTTGCGTTGGTAATCGGCATTGCCGCCGCATGGTTTGGTGCAAGCCTGTTTCAGGTAGCTGCGGGCTGCTGTGCCGTGGTGTTCGTGCTGGAATTTTTCATCTGAGAACTCATAGCAGGAGAACAAAATGAAAAAGATCCTTGTAACCGGTGCAGGCGGCTTTGTGGGCTCCCGCGTGATGCAGCAATGGGCGGGGCGTTACGAACTGTGCACCTTTCCAAAAGGTTTTCTGGCGGCAGCAGGGGAGGACGCCATGCGGCAGGCTGTTTTGCAGCAGCGCCCGGATGTCATCCTGCACACCGCCGCTATCTCGGATACCGCTTACTGCGCCGACCACCCGGAGCAGGCCTACCGTGCCAATGTGGAGCTGCCGGTCTGGCTGGCCCGGGCGGCAGCTGAGACTGGCGCAAAACTGGTGGCCTTCAGCTCGGATCAGGTCTATGCCGGTGCAGAGCAGTCCGGCCCGCTGCCGGAAACCATTCCGTTACGGCCTGCCAATGTGTATGGGCAGGGCAAGTTGGAAATGGAACAGCGGGTACAGGCGCTCTGCCCGAGCGCCGTATTATTGCGCGCCACATGGATGTATGACCTGCCGGGCTATCGGCTGCCCATTCGGGGCAACCTGCCGCTGAACCTTTTGCGTGCAGCGCAGAGGGGAGAACCTGTCCGCTTTTCTGTCCGGGATTTCCGTGGCATCACTTATGTCCGGCAGGCGGTGGCGCTGCTGGAACCTGCCATGACCCTGTTCGGCGGGGTCTATAATTTTGGCAGTGAAAATACCGAAAACATGGTTCTGACCGCCCGGCAGTTCGCCGAGACACTGGGGATCACGGTCGATATTCAGGAAGCAGACTGGGCACGGAACCTTGCGATGGATTGCAGCAAGCTGCGGGCACAGGGCATCGTATTTGACACCACACAGGCAGGTCTTACGCACTGTTTGCGGGACTACGGGCTGCTCTGACCGCAGAAATGAAAATTTTTCCGTATCGCACAAAAAACAGAGAAAAGCACGAAAAAAGCAGGGGATTCTGTATGCTGCCCGCCTCATCGGGCTGGATAAATCATACGGAAACCCTGCTTTTTTGACTGCCTGCCGGAGAAAACATTGCGTGTAGGATGCAGCATTTCTTCGTATAAAAGTAATACTTATTTTACATCTAATTTGCATTTTGCTATAATATGTACGCTTTTTTGCAAAGTGTCCGAACCGCATAAACCTTTAAAACCTTGAGGAGAGTGGAATTTTTGAAGGAAGTCAAGCTTGAAGAAGCGGCTTATCAGTTTGAAGCCAAAATGTCCCTGCGGCAGGCCATCCCGCTGGGCTTGCAGCACGTCTGCGCCATGTTTGTGGGTAACCTGACCCCGCTGCTGATCATTACCAGTGCCTGCGGCATTGCAGGCGGCGAGTTTGCAGACCTGCAGGTCACCCTGCTGCAAAGCGCCATGTTCGTGGCCGGTATCGTCACGCTGGTGCAGCTGTTCACCATTGGCCCCGTGGGCGGCGCAGTGCCTATCATCATGGGTACCAGTTCCGGCTTTATCGGCGTGTTCAACAGCGTTGTGGGCACGATGGGCGGCGGTGTGCTGGCCTATGGCGCGATTATGGGCGCATCCATCATCGGCGGTATTTTTGAAAGCGTGCTGGGCTTTTTCCTGAAGCCGCTGCGCAGGTTCTTCCCGCCGGTGGTCACCGGCACGGTGGTGCTTTCCATCGGCCTTTCGCTGATCTCGGTAGGCATCAACTCCTTCGGCGGCGGCAACAAGGCCAAGGACTTCGGCTCTGTGGAGAACCTGCTGCTGGCACTGTTCGTGCTGGTGGTCATCCTGTTCTTCAAGCACTGGACTACCGGCTTCCTTAGTTCCTCCGCCATCCTCATCGGCATTCTGGCCGGTTATGTGGCTGCTTTCATCATGGGTCTGGTGCTGCCCACCACCGGTGTGACTGCTGATGGCGTAGAGTTCACTAAGGCATGGGTACTCAACTGGAGCAAGGTGGCGCAGGCCTCCTGGTTTGCAGTGCCCAAGCTGATGCCGGTCAAGGTGGTGTTCGATGCCCGTGCGATCCTGCCGGTGCTGATCATGTTCATCGTTACCGCAGTGGAGACCGTGGGCGATATCTCCGGCGTGATGGAGGGCGGCATGAACCGTGAGCCTTCCGATAAGGAGCTGTCCGGCGGCGTCATCTGTGATGGTCTCGGCTCTACCTTTGCCGCACTGTTCGGCGTGCTGCCCAACACCTCCTTCAGCCAGAACGTGGGTCTGGTGGCCATGACCAAGGTGGTCAACCGCATGGCTCTGGCTTCCGGCGCTGTGTTCCTGATCCTCTGCGGCCTGATCCCCAAGCTGGGCGCGCTGATCTCCATCATGCCGCAGGCCGTTCTGGGCGGTGCAGCCGTTATGATGTTCTCTTCCATCGTGGTCAGCGGCATCCAGCTGATCACCAAGGAAAAGATGACCCCGCGCCACCTGACCATCGTGTCTGTGGCACTGGGCGTGGGCTACGGCATGGGTGCCAACAGCGGCATTCTGGCACAGGCTCCGCAGGCCCTCCAGCTGATCTGCGGCGAGTCCGGCATCGTTCCGGCTGCATTTGTGGCGATCCTGCTGAACGTCCTGTTGCCCAAGAACGATATGGCAGAGTAAAACTTAGTTTTTTAGCCGGGCAAGGGCTTCCAGCTGCTGCAACACCTCCGGGGTGTCTGCATCCTGCAGCTCTGCGCCGTCTGCAATGCAGACCGTGCGCACCTGTGCAGGATACTTTTTAAGCAGTACATTGCCGCCTTTGTTTTCCGGCAGGGTGAGCAGTTCTGAAAAGAAGCTGCTTCCAAACAGAACGGGACTTCCGACAAGCGGTGTCGGGTCGTTTTCGGCCATGGCACCCAGACGGAAGATCTCCCGTTCTGTTTCTTTTTGCCATTCTGCCGGGTACGGCTGCTCCCGGCAGAAGCGCTCGGTCATGGCTTCTACCGTCTCCCGGCGCAGCAGGGGCTGATCCCCGGGCAGAAACATACAGCCGCTAAGTTCCGGCAGCTGTTCCAGCAGCGCCGAAAGTCCCAGCCGAATGGTGTCGTTGCGGCCGGGCAGGCTGTGCAGCAGTACCGGGACGCCATGCGCCCTGCACAACGCCTGCACCTCCTCCGAGCGGGTCACCACGATGCGGGCAGCAATACCAGGTGTGGCGGTAGCGGCAAAGGCCCGGCAGAGCATGGGCTGGCCGCAAAAATCTGCCAGCAGCTTGTTTGCGCCAAACCGGCGGCTCAGCCCGGAGGCCATGATCACACAGCCGACTGCAAGCGACTTTTTCATACAAATACACCCCTTCAGCAGCATTTTATAATAGTATTATACCGAAAGCTGTGCTAAAATAAAAGCAGAGATATCGCAGCGATAGAAAAGAGAGGTACTGCACATGATGACGATCCGAGAATATAAGCGGGCAGAAAGTCTGGAGGAAGCGTGGCAGCTGAACCAGAAAAAACCAAACCGCATTTTGGGCGGCATGATCTGGCTGAAGATGGAAACCATCAATGTCGGCACCGCCATCGACCTTTCCGGTCTGGGACTGGATACCATTGAGGAGACCGAGGACAGCTTTTCCATCGGCGCTATGGTCACCCTGCGCCAGCTGGAACAGCACCCGGGGCTTGCTGCCTACACCCATGGTGCTATGCGGGAGACTGTGCGCCATATCGTGGGCGTGCAGCTGCGCAATCTGGCAACTGTGGGCGGCAGCATTTACAGCCGGTTCGGCTTTTCGGATGTGCTGACCATGTTCCTTGCCATGGATTGTGATGTAGAACTGTACAAGGGCGGCATCCTGCCGTTGCAGGAATATGCACGGCGCCCCTACGACCGGGACATTCTGGTGCGGCTGATCGTAAAAAAGACACCGATGCAGCTTTATTACCAGTCGGTGCGCAACAGCCAGACCGATATCCCGGTGCTGACCTGTGCCGCTGCCCGGATGGAGACCGGCGATTACCGCATCGTCATTGGTGCGCGTCCGCTGCGCGCCGTGCGGTTCGAACTCCCGGCAGAGCCTGCCCTTGCGGCAGGACAACTTGCCACACAGTTCGCTGAAAGTGTAAAGGCACAGATCGTCACCGGCTCCAATATGCGCGGCAGCGCCGAATACCGCAGGCATCTGGCAGGTGTGCTGACAAAACGCGCGGTGCAGGAACTGGAACAGCGTAAAATGCAGGAGGAAAAGTAAATGCAGATCACACTTACCTTGAACGGCGTCCGGGTATCCGAGGAGATCGCCCCGGATATGCTTTTGATCGATTTTGTCCGTGCACACGGCTGCAAGAGCGTCAAGCGCGGCTGCGAGACTTCCAACTGCGGTCTGTGTACCGTGTTTATGGACGATAAGCCGGTGCTGTCCTGCTCCGTGCTGGCAGCCCGTGCCGATGGGCACAAGATCACCACGCTGGAGGGCTTGCAGGAGGAGGCTGCCGAGTTTGGTGCCTTTATCGCAGATCAGGGCGCAGAACAGTGCGGCTTCTGCAACCCGGGCTTTATCATGAACGCGCTGGCTTTGTTCCGGGAGCAGCCGTACCCCACCGAAGAGCAGGTGAAGGAATACCTTGCCGGAAACCTGTGCCGCTGCTCCGGCTACGAAGGCCAGCTGCGCGGCATTATGAGCTTTCTGGCATGGAAAAAGCAGAAGGAGGGCGTACAGTGAAAACCGTCAACAAACCGTTCCGCAAAAAAGACGCGATGCAGCTGGTCACCGGCCAGCCAGTCTATATGGATGATATCATCCCGCAGGACTGCCTGATCGTCAAGCTGCTGCGCTCGCCCCATGCAAACGCCATCGTCCGCAGCATCAACACTACGGTTGCAAAAAAAGTGCCTGGCATTGAGGCTATCTTCACTTGGGAGGATGTGCCGCAGGACGCCCGCCGCTACACACAGGCTGGCCAGACCTACCCGGAGGCCAGTCCCTACGACCGTCTGCTCATCGACCGCCATGTCCGCTTTGTGGGGGATGTGGTGGCCATCGTAGCCGGTAAGGACGAAAAGTGCGTGGACAAGGCGCTCAAGCTTATTAAAGTAGATTACGAGGTGCTGGAGGCCGTGCTGGATTTCCACACCGCAAAGGATAACCCCATCCTTGTGCACCCGGAGGACAACTGGGAGAGCCTTTCCCCCGTGGGTGCCGACAACAAGCGCAACCTCTGTGCCCATGATGCATGCGGCAGCGGCGATATCGACGCCGTGCTGGCCGGGTGCGATGTAGTCATTGACCATGTGTACCACACCAAGGCCTGCCAGCAGGCTATGATGGAGACCTTCCGCACCTACTGCTCCATTGATACTTACGGGCGGCTGAATGTGCTCAGTTCTACCCAGATCGTGTTCCACGCCCGCCGCAACATCGCCAATGCACTGCACATTCCCAAATCCATGGTGCGTGTTTCCAAGCCCCGCATCGGCGGCGGCTTTGGTGCAAAGCAGACTGCCGTCAGCGAGGTGTACCCGGCCTTTGTGACTTGGATGACCAAAAAGCCCTCCAAGCTCATCTTCAGCCGTGTGGAAAGCCAGACGGCTTCTTCGCCGCGCCATGAGATGGAGATGCACGTCCGTCTGGGTGCCACCAAGGACGGCATCGTGAAGGGCATCGACCTGCACACGCTGTCCAACACCGGCGCTTACGGCGAGCATGGCCCCACCACCGTGGGTCTGTCCGGTCACAAGTCCATCCCGCTGTACGGCAAGGCCGAAGCCTTCCGCTTTGTCAGCGATGTGGTGTACACCAACCATATGTCTGCCGGTGCATACCGCGGCTATGGCGCTACACAGGGCCTGTTTGCGGTGGAGTCTGCCGTCAACGAGCTGGCGCACAAGCTGAATATGGACCCCATTGCGCTGCGCCTGAAGAACACCGTGCAGGAGGGCGATGTGATGCCCGCCTACTACGGCGCAGTGAACACCAGCTGTGCGCTGGACCGGTGCGTACTCAAGGTGCGCGAGATGATCGACTGGGAGCACAAGTATCCCGCCCGGGATATGGGTAACGGCAAGATCCGTGCCGTGGGCATGGGTATGGCCATGCAGGGCTCCGGTATCTCCGGCATGGACGTGGGCAGCGCTACCCTCAAACTGAACGATGACGGCTTCTATACCCTGATGATCGGTGCTGCCGATATGGGCACCGGCTGCGACACAACGCTGGCGCAGATCGCCGCCGAGGTGCTGGATTGCCCGCTGGATAACATTACCGTTTTTGGCGCGGACACGGATTCCTCCCCCTACGATTCCGGCTCCTACGCCTCCAGCACCACCTATGTCACCGGCAAGGCCACCGAAAAGTGCGCCATGAAGCTGCGGGAACAGATCTGCAAGCTGGGCGCGGAGCTGCTGGAATGCCCGGCGGACGCCGTGGAATTTGACGGTAAGGTCGTGTTTGAAAGCGCTGACCCCACCCGCCAAAAGACCCTGTCCGAGATCGCTTTTGCTTCCCAGTTCGGCCATAAGATCCCGCTGGAATTTACCGAGACCCACACCTCGCCCTTGTCGCCGCCGCCGTATATGGCAGGCGCTGCCGAGGTAGAGGTGGATACCGAGACCGGCGAGGTGAAGGTGCTGGAATTTGATGCCTGCGTGGACTGCGGTACCCCCATCAACCCCAACCTGACCCGTGTGCAGGCCGAGGGTGGCATTCTGCAGGGCATCGGTATGACCCTGACCGAGAACATCACCTACGACAAAAAAGGCTACCCGGAAGAGAACTCTCTGTTCCAGTACAAGATCCCTGCCCGCAACGATATCGGGCACATCCATGTGGAGTTTGAGAATAGCTACGAGCCCAACGGCCCCTTTGGTGCAAAGTCCATCGGCGAGGTGGTCATCAATACGCCGCTGCCTGCCATCTCGGACGCCATCTACAACGCCATCGGCACCCGCTTCTACGAGCTGCCCATTACCCCGGAGCAGATCGCCATGGCAGTTGCGGCCAAGCACTAAAGGCAGATGCTGAGCGAAAAAGAGCTTCCGTTTCTGGCAGAGAAAGGGCATATCGTTTCTCTGGTAGGCGGCGGGGGCAAAACCACCCTGCTGTACGCCATGGCAGACCACTGTGCCCGCAAGGGATGGCGGGTGCTTGTGACCACAACCACCCACATCCGGCAACCGGCAGCCTGCTATGCACCGGATGACGCAGCGCTTGCCGCCTTATGGCAAGCGGGTCACTACGCAGTGATCGGCACTCCGGCAGAAAACGGGAAACTGACCCTGCCGCCGCCGCAGCTTTTGCGCCGAATGGCGCAGGCGGATGCAGTTTTTATTGAGGCGGATGGTGCAAAGCACTACCCCTGCAAGCTCCCGGCGGCGCACGAGCCGGTGCTGCTGCCCCAAAGCGATATTGTTTTGGCGGTGGCAGGGCTTTCGGCGCTGGATAGGCCCTTGCGGAAGGTCTGCTTCCGCTATGATACCATCCGTCCGCAGTTTTTATCGGCTGCACCGGATGCGCCCCTTACACCACCCATGCTGGCACAGCTGCTTGCAAGCACAAGGGGTGGCCGCAAGGCGGTGGGGAACCGGCAGTTTTACGCTGTGCTCAATCAGGCTGATACGCCGGAATTGCGCCAGCAGGGCATACAAATACAACAGCTTTTGCGTCAGCAGGGCATACCGTGCGTGCTGACGCATTTTAAAGAGGAAGAACGTGCATGAGCAAGGATGATAAGATCGTATTCTGTACCGGGGGCGGCTGCACCGCAAAGCTGGGTGCCGGGGTGCTGAGCCGTATTCTGGAAAAGCTGCCCCGGGGCGAAAAAGACCCGGATCTTCTGGTCGGCTACGACAGCCGGGACGATGCCGCAGTCTACCGCATTACGGATGACATTGCACTGGTGCAGACTGTGGACTTTTTCCCGCCGATGGTGGACGACCCCTATACCTTTGGGCAAATCGCAGCTACAAACGCCCTGAGCGATGTCTACGCCATGGGCGGCGAAGTAAAGACCGCCCTGAATCTGGTCTGTTTCCCGGAGGATATGGACTTGAACGTGCTGGGCGAAATTTTGCGCGGCGGTGCCGAAAAGGTGGCAGAAGCAGGCGGCAGTCTTGCAGGCGGGCATTCCATCGCGGACAGCGGGGTGAAATACGGCCTTTCCGTGACCGGCCTTGTAGACCCGCACCATATGTACACCAACGACACCGGCGTGCCTGGCGATAAGCTGGTATTGACTAAGGCTTTGGGTGTGGGTCTGCTGTGCACGGCAAACCGCGTGGGCGAAGCAGCCCCGGAGGAAATGGAAGCCGCCATCCGCTCTATGACCACCTTGAACAAAACGGCGGCAGAGATCAGCCGCAAATACCGCGTCCATGCCGCCACGGATGTAACCGGCTTCAGCTTTCTCGGCCATCTGCACGAGATGATGGGCGACAAGCTCTCCTGCATCATCCATGCAGATGCCGTGCCGGTGCTGCCGGGGGCGAAAAAGGCGGCGGATGCGTTTTTGTACACCGCCGCTGGGCAGCGCAACCGCAACCATACCGGACCGTTCGTTCGGTTTGAAAACGTAAGCTTTGCCATGGAGGAAGTTTTGTTCGACCCGCAGACCTCCGGCGGGCTGCTATTGGCGGTAGACCCGGCAAATGCAGCGGCACTGGAACAGGAACTGTGCGCTGCTGGTCTGCCCGCAAGTATCGTGGGAGAGATCCTGCCGAAACAGGAAATTGAAATTACTGTAACAGACAAATGAGAGGAGTAATCAGCATGGCTGAATTTATCAAAGTAGATGCACTGGGCGATGCCTGCCCGCTGCCTGTTGTCAAAGCGAAAAAGGCGATTTCTGAGCTGCAGGGCGCAGGACAGGTAGAGGTTCTAGTGGACAACGAGATCGCCGTACAGAACCTGACCAAAATGGCACAGCAGAAGGGCTATCAGTATAGTGCTGAAAAGCTGGAAGAGCGCAAATATCGTGTGCTGTTCACGCTGGGAGAAGCGGCAGACGCTCCGGCAGAGCAGGCTCCTGTCTGCGTACCGGATGCCCGCACCGATACGGTGGTGGCTATTTCCGCTGCCGTTATGGGCGATGGCAGCGAGGAGCTGGGCAAGACCCTGCTCAAGGCCTTTGTATTTGCGCTGACCCAGCAGGACAAGCTGCCCAAGACCATCCTGTTCTATAACGGCGGCGCGGCGCTGACCTGTGAAGGCTCTGCCATGCTGGAAGATCTCAAGGCGCTGGAAGCACAGGGCGTGGAGATCTTGACCTGTGGCACCTGCCTGAATTTCTACGGCCTTACCGAGAAGCTGGCGGTGGGCAGTGTGACCAACATGTACACCATTGCCGAAAAGCTGACGCAGGCCGGGAACGTGGTAAAACCGTGATCTATCTGGACAACGCGGCTACCACCCTGCATAAACCGCCGCAGGTGGAGCAGGCTATTCTGGAGGCACTGCACACGGCAGGCAATCCCGGGCGCGGCGCACACGAACCCACCCTTCACGCCGCACGGATCGTGCTGGACACCCGTCTGGCACTGGCAGAGCTTTTCCATGCGCCAGACCCCTCCTGCATTGTTTTTGCCGCCAATGCGACCATGGCACTAAACACGGTGCTGAACGGCGTGCTGCATCCGGGCGACCATGTGATCACAACGGTATGCGAGCACAATTCTGTTCTGCGCCCGCTGTACCGGCTGCGGGCGCAGGGGGTAGAGATCTCCTTTATCGGGGTGGACACTGCTGCACGGCTGTGCTACGACCAGTGGGAAGCGTTGCTGCGCCCCACGACCCGGGCACTGGTGGTGACGGGAGCTTCTAACGTGACCGGCAACGGCACAGACCTTGCCCGCGCAGCGGACTTTGCCCACAGGCACGGTCTGCTGCTCATCGTGGATGCAGCCCAGACTGCCGGTGCGCAGCTTATTGATGTGCAGCAGCTGGGCATAGATGCTTTGTGCTTTACCGGACATAAGGCGCTTTTGGGGCCGCAGGGCACCGGCGGCGCTTATGTGCGCCCCGGGTTACAGATCGCGCCGCTCCTTGTGGGCGGCAGCGGTGTGCACAGCTTTGACGAAGCACACCCCTTGCAGATGCCCACTGCATTGGAGGCCGGCACGCTGAACGTGCACGGCCTTGCCGGGCTGTGCGCCGGTGTGCGCTGGTTGCTGGAACAGGGAGTAGAAAGCCTTGCTGACCGGGAAAACGCCCTTGCCCGCCTGTTTTATGAGCAGGTGCGTACTGCACCGGGCGTAACAGTATACGGCGATATGACCATGCAGCCCCGTGCGCCCATTGTGGCGCTGAACATCGCACAGGAGGATTCTGCCCGGGTGGCAGATATTCTGTGGGAGGACTACGGCATCTGCGTACGTGCCGGGGCACACTGCGCCCCGCTGATGCACAAGGCCCTTGGCACGGCAGAGCAGGGCGTGGTACGGTTCAGCTTTTCCCATTTCAATACTGAACAGGAGGTGCAGCAGGCGGCGCAGGCAGTTTGCGCCCTTGCCCGGGAGCTTTTATGCGAGTAAAACGAAGCTATATCGTGCTTTCCTTCCGTACTACCTTAGAGGCTATGGAGTGGGAAAAGCAATGCCATACCCGGCAGGTGCCCGGACGGCTGATCCCGCTGCCGCGTGAGATCTCGGCAGGGTGCGGGCTTGCATGGCGTATGCTGCCGGAGGACTGGCAAAGCTGGCAGACAGAACTGGATCAGACACAGTTTGATAAGGTAACATCTGTGGAGCAATAACTAAGGGAGAGGGACACCAATGAACAGACAAACGCTTGCAGACGTTCTGCAAGGTACAAACCAGACTGGCAGCTATACGCTGGCTACCGTACTGGAAGGCGCAGAGGCGGGCAGTCAGCTGCTGCTGCGGGACGGAGACGCCCTGTGGCAGACCCTAAATGCCGGGCTTCTGCAGCGTCAGCTTGCTGCCCTGCAGGCCTGTACCGCTACGGGCTTTCTTACACTGGAGGGGCAGCGGGTATTTACCGAGCGCTTTGGTGCGGTTCCGCAGCTGGTGGTCTGCGGCGGAGGTCATGTGGCTGCTGCCCTTGTAAAACAGGCAAAGCTTCTTGATCTACCTGTGCTTGCCATAGATGACCGGGAGGAATTTGCCCAGCAGTTGCGCGCCGCCGGAGCGGATACCGTGCTTTGTGCTTCCTTTGCGCAGGCACTTCAGAATGTGCCCGGCGGGGCAGAGACCTATTTTGCAGTGCTGACCCGCGCCCACACCTTTGATTTGGATTGCCTTACCCAGATCTTACAAAAGCCTGCGGCCTATGTGGGCATGATGGGCAGCCGTGGCCGTGCCGCATTGGTACGCCGTCAGCTGTTGGAGACCGGTCTGGACAGCCAGCGAGTAGAGGCACTTTGTGCCCCCATCGGCCTTGCCATCGGTGCGCAGACCGCTGCGGAGATCGCGCTTTCCATTCTGGCGCAGATCGTGCAGGTCAAGAATGCCCGCCCCCAGACCGAGGGCTATCCCATCGCATTGCTGGATGCCATGATGCAGGCAGAAAACGCCCGCATCCCGGCGGTGCTGGCCACCATTGTTGCACGGCACGGCTCCACCCCGCGGGATGTGGGCGCTAAAATGCTCATTCTGCCCGATGGCAGCACCGTGGGCAGCGTAGGCGGCGGCATTATGGAGCATTATACGGTACAGGCTGCCCGGAAGATGCTGGCACAGGCTGTGCCAGCCCTGCAATGTTTACAGCTTTCGGCTGACGGAAAAAATGAGGACGCGGCCATTGCTGCCTGCGGCGGCTCTATGGAGGTGCTGTTACAGACACTTTGCCCCTGGGAGGAAACGAAATGAAAAAGGATGCTTTGATTATCGTGCGCGGCGGCGGCGACCTTGCCACCGGTACCATCCACCGGTTGTGGAGTGCCGGGCTGCGAGTGCTGGTATTGGAAACGACACAGCCCGCAGCCATTCGCCGTCAGGTAGCCCTGTGTGAAGCAGTGTATGAAGGCGAAGCCACTGTCGAAGGACTGCGTGCCGTCCGCATTGAAACATTGGAGCAGGCACAGTCCGTTTGGGCGCAAGGCGCTGTTCCGGTGCTCGTTGACCCGGAGGGAGACTGTATTGCCCGGGCAAAGCCGGAGGTCGTAGTGGACGCCATTCTGGCCAAGCGCAACCTTGGCACCCGCCGGGATATGGCACCGCTGACCATTGCGCTCGGTCCCGGTTTTGTTGCCGGGCAGGATGTGGATGCCGTGGTGGAAACCAAGCGCGGTCATCGGCTGGGCAGGATCATCCGGGAGGGGAGCGCTATCCCCAATACCGGCATCCCCGGCGTCATCGGCGGATACGGTGCAGAGCGGGTGATCCATGCACAGGCCGCCGGTGTTTTTATGAATGTGCGTAAAATCGGTGATCTTGTGGAGAAGGGTGAGACCATTGCCACCATCCGCACCCCGGAGGGGGAGGATATCCCGGTCACAGCACAAATCCCCGGTATTCTGCGCGGACTGCTGCGCAGCGGCTATCCGGTCACGCCGGGCTTTAAGGTCGCAGATATCGACCCTCGGCGGGAAGAGCTTTCCAACTGCTTCCTGATCTCGGATAAATCCCGCTGCATCGCCGGTAGTGTACTGGAGCTTGTCTGTGCGCAGGTGTGGCAGTAAAACCTATATAAAAATAACCCCTGCCGTTTTGCAAAAAAGGTCTGCAAATACGGCAGGGGCTTTATGATGTTATCTTAGTTGCGGTAACAGCGATCCTGCCCCACGAGCCAGTTTTCGCACAGGCGCTGGGCTTCCTCAAGACTGCGGCTCTCGCAGTCAAAGAAGGCACCGCGCATAGAGCAGTAGGAGTAGTGCACCTTGGGAACACCGTTGCCATCCTTGAAGCGCTCGTATCGTTCTTCACCGGGCATCAGAAAAAGCTGTTCCATGGTTCCTTCTCCTTTGTGTTCAAGCAGTCTAAATGGCCACCGGGCGGTGACACACAACGCTTGCTATTGTATCACGATGGAGAACGGTTTGCTATGGTCTTTTTATCCAAAGATACGCTGGGTTTTTCTCTGAGGTTGTGGCAAAGAAGGACTTGACAAATCATTCATGCAAACTGCGTTCCTTTTCCAGTGCGGCTTTCATACCGTGGATACGCCCCAGTGCATAGGAAAGCATTGCTGCGCACAACAGGTTTAGCCAGCCGTAGCGTGCCTGATTCAGAGAGTTCGTTATGCCAAGGATCAGGTTTGCCAGACAGATCAGGGAAAGCATCCGGTCAATGCGGCTCAGGTGTGTCAGGCGGGAGTCGATATCCGAGAGCAGCTCGAAGCTGCCAAGTTCTGCTTTCCGCCGGAAGTACACCCAGTTGACACAGCCGCCGATATATTCCGCACCCAGCTCCTTTACAAAGGCGCGGTAATCGCTGCTGGGGTTCATCTCCAAACGGATGATATACTCGCCCGGTTCGCAGCGCACAAATGTATAGAAAGAAAACCCGGTGTTGTCCAGCACCCAGCCATCTTGTGCCATCTCGTTCAGCCAGCGCTCTTCTTTTTCAAAATCCCACACAAAGAAAAGCTTGAAAACGGTTTTCTTTTCACTCATAAGGTTTCCTCCTTCAGGATGCTCTCACCATTGGCCACAAGCTGCTGTAACCGGGCAAGCTCGTGCTTTAAGACCTGTACGCCCTCTGCGGTAAGCTGATATTCCTTTTTGCGGCTGCCGCTCTCAGCGGGCAGGGGACGGATCCAGCCTTTTTCGCACAGAGAGGTCAAGGCCCCGTACAGCGTCCCAGCGGCAAGATGGACTCTGCCCCCGGAAAGCTGCTCCGTCTGTTGCATGATGCCATAGCCGTGCTGCGGATGGTAAAGAGATAACAGGATATAATAGGTCGATTCGGTCAATGCAAGGTTTTCCATACTGAAATACTCCATGGATTCTATCGGGCGTCTTTATATCGTTAACCGATATATCATGCTTAAAGTATACCGTCTCCCGATATACTTTGTCAAGTGTTTTCGGGAAAAAGCCATCAAAAAGCTTTAAAACACAGTTCGTATGGAAAAACCGATGGAACGCGGGAAAATATTTTGTGCACTTTTCATAGTTTTCTTCTGAAGATTTTGGTGGTACAATATAGTCATCAAATTCTGCAATTCGGGAGGAACTCCATGGCGGAAAAGTGTATTGAACTGGATAGTGTAGAGATCGCAGCGGCTGTTTTTGGCAACTGTGACCGGAATATTCGCTTATTGGAAAAAGAGTTTTCAGTCACCGCTGTCTGCCGTGGCACACAGCTGCGCATTTCCGGTGAGCCTGCCAATGTGGCGGCAGCGAACCGCGCTGTGGAGGGAATGCTTCTTCTGATCGAGAACCGCACCCCGCTGGAAGATCAGACCGTGCACTACTGCATCAGTCTGGCGCACGATGGCGCGGAGAAGCGGGTAAAGGAGCTGACCGAGGATTTTGTCACCGTCACGGTAAAGGGACGCCCGATCCGCCCCAAAACACTGGGACAGAAGGAGTACCTGAATGCCATCCGCTCCAATGCCATTACCTTCGGTGTCGGCCCGGCGGGTACCGGCAAGACCTATCTGGCCGTTGCCATGGCGGTGAAAGCCTTTAAGGCCAAAGAGGTCTCCCGCATCATCCTGACCCGCCCGGCGGTGGAAGCTGGCGAAAAGCTGGGCTTTCTGCCCGGTGACCTCCAGCAGAAGGTAGACCCTTATCTGCGGCCGCTGTACGACGGCCTGTTTGATATGCTGGGCGCAGAGACCTACGAGCGTCTGGTGGAAAAGCAGATCATCGAGGTTGCCCCGCTGGCCTATATGCGCGGGCGCACACTGGATGATTCCTTTATCATTCTGGACGAGGCGCAGAACACCACTCCGGAACAGATGAAAATGTTCCTTACCCGTATGGGCGTTGGCTCCAGGGTGGTCGTTACCGGCGATGTGACCCAGATCGATCTGCCGGGCAGCACCCGAAGCGGTCTGGTGGACGCGCTGAAGGTGCTGAAAGACGTGAACGGCATTGCGCAGTGCTACTTTACCGATAAGGACGTTGTGCGCCACCGTCTGGTGCAGGAGATCGTAAAGGCTTACGAGCGTGCCGCCCATCCGGCTGCCGAAGCGGAAAATAAAGAAAATAAAAAGAATTTTAAATAACCCTTTGAAAGGAGTGGACCGATATGTCCAACAAAGTTTTGATTACCAACTCCCAGAAAGCTGTCAAGGTGCCCTCCGGGCTCCGCATCCTGATCCGCCGCGCATGCAACGCTGTGCTGGAATATGAGCATTTTGACCGTCCCGCAGAGATCAGCGTTACCTTTGTGGACAACGCTGCCATTGCCGAGCTGAACAATCAGTACCGCAACAAGCCCATGCCCACCGATGTGCTGAGCTTTCCTCTGGGTGAGAACGGCAAGTACGATATCGACGAGAATAACGGCTGCATGATGCTGGGCGATATCGTCATCAGCATGGAGCGCGCAATGGAGCAGGCGAATCTGTATGGGCATCCGCTGCAGCGGGAGGTGGCCTTTCTGACCGTACACTCCATGCTGCATCTGCTGGGCTACGACCACGAAAACGGCGGTCTGGAAGCCATGCGTATGCGCGAAAAAGAAGAGGCTGTGCTGCTGCAGCTGGGTCTGCCCCGCACGGTCAGCTACACGGAATGATATCCCTTCACTGCAACAGAACATAAAAACAAGACAGGAGTTCGCTTTGAGTACTACAACACCCGTTCAGGAGCATTACGACACCTCCTCTGTATTCGTTGCTGTCATCGGACGGCCGAACGTGGGCAAATCCAGCCTGACGAACCTCTTGGTCGGCGAGAAGGTGGCTATCGTCACCTCTAAGCCCCAGACCACCCGCACCCGCATCACCGGCGTAATTACCCGTGGGCCGCTGCAGTATGTGCTGCTGGACACCCCTGGTGTGCACAAAGCCCACAACAAGCTGGGTAAGCGCATGGATAAGACCGCCAGCGATTCCATTGCGGATGTGGATGTTTCCATGATGCTGTTCGAGCCCTACGGCGCACTGAACGAATCCGAGATGGTATTAGTGGAGGCATTGCAGCGCAGTGGCCCGGCCATTGCGGTCATCAATAAAACAGACCTTGTGAAAGATCCTGCCGACTTGGAAGCCCGCAAGGCAGAGCTGAAGGCGCTGGGCGTATTTGATGAGATCTACACCATCAGCGTTCGCAACAAAGAGGGCAGCGAGGAACTGTTCGATGCTCTGAGCCGCTACGCTGTGGAAGGCCCCCATTACTTTGACGACGATGCCTACACCGATATGCCGGAAAAGGAGCTGGTGGCCGAGGTCATCCGCGAAAAGGCGCTGCTCTTCATGCGGGACGAGATCCCGCACGGCATTGCAGTGGTGGTGGAGCGCTTTAAAGAGCGCCCGGGCACAGATTTGATCGACATTGATGTGAACATCTACTGCGAGCGGGAGAGCCACAAGGGCATGGTCATCGGCAAGGGCGGTGCCATGCTCAAAAAGATCGCCAGTGCTGCCCGCGCCGACTGCGAAGAGTTTCTGGGCTGTCGGGTCAACCTGCAATGCTGGGTCAAGGTGAAATCCGACTGGCGGGACAATGAATTTTTGTTGAACAACTTCGGTTTCAAGCAGAATCCCTCCAACCGCTGAGTGATGCCAAAGCAGGACAGTTTTCCCTTGTATGCTGTGCTAGAATCAGGCTGACACTATAAACAAGAGCAGCCTGTGCACAGGAAAGGGAAGGAGTGCTGAAGATGGATGCTGCTGCAAGCTGGCAGGCCTTTGCCTGCACGGGGAACATTCTCCGTTATCTCGATTACAAACAACGGGTGCAGCTGCCCGCCGAGCATCCGGCAGGAGAAACGGACGATGGAACCATTTGTGACCATGGGTCTGGTGCTGAAGGAGACCCGTTATAGAGAAGCAGACCGTATTCTGACGATTCTTACCCCAAAGCTGGGTGTCATCACGGCAATGGCTGCAAACAGTCTGCGGCTGAAAAGCAAACTGTTCAGTGCCTGCGGGCTGTTCTGCTATTCGGAGTTTACGCTGGTGCCCGGACGTAATATGTATACCGTGCGGGAAGCCGAGGTACAGAACATCTTCCATGGCATTTCCTCCTCCATTGAAGGGGTAAGCCTTGCCATGTATCTTACCGAGATGGCCGCTGCGCTTTCGCCTACCGGAGAGGAAGCAGCCCGGGAGCTGCGTCTGGTACTGAACAGTCTGTATATGATCAGCGAGCACCGCACCGACCTGCGGGTGATCAAGGCAGTATTTGAGCTGCGCACCATGAGCGAGTGCGGCTTTATGCCGCAGATTGTCTGCTGCCGGGACTGCGGCACCTACGATGAAGGAGATGCCTTTTATCTGGACGCACAGGAAGGGCATCTGCTCTGTGCGTCCTGTGCCGCAAAGGCAGGCAAGAACTGCAATCTGGACAAGGCTGCGCTGTTTGCACTGCGTCACATCTGCTTGGTAGAGGACAAAAAAATATTTGCATTCAAGATCTCTGTGGGCAGTCTGGCAAAGCTTTCCGCAGTGGCTGAAAACTATGCCCTGACGCATCTGGATAAGCCGCTGAAGAGCTATGCCTTTTTGAAAAGCGTGCTGCCCTGACCAAAAAGGAACAGTATGGAAACAAGCTACTTAAAAACATTAGAACTGGATAAGATCATTGCCCGTGCAGCGGAGGGCTGCGTGTGCAAGGAAGCCCGCGCCATGCTGCTGGCCATTGAGCCGCAGTGCGACCCGGACGAGGTGCGTTACGCGCTGGAGCAGACGGACGCAATCAACACCCTGCTGATCAAAAACGGCTCACCGCGCTTTGGCGGGGTAGAGGGTGTCAGCCAGCTTGCCGCCCGTGCCGTAAAGGGCGGTGTGCTTTCTATGGGCGAGCTGCTGATGGTGGCCGGTGCGCTGCGCAATTTTCAGCACCTGACCAGCTGGTACGGCTCCTCTGAGCACGATGCGCTGCCGACCGATGATCTGTTTTACGCGCTGGCACCGGAGCCGGGCCTTGAGCAGCAGATCTCCGGCGCCATTCTGGCACCGGATGCCATGGCGGATACCGCCTCCCGCACGCTGGCAGAGCTGCGCAAGAAGATCCGCGCCACCGAAAACAGCATCCGTGACCGGCTGGAAAGCATGGTGCGCAATATGGATACCTCCAAATATTTGCAGGAGAGCGTGGTTTCCATGCGCAACGGCCGGTATGTCGTGCCGGTCAAGAGCGAATACCGCGGCGAAGTGAGCGGCATCATCCACGATGTATCCTCTACGGGCGCTACGGTGTTCGTGGAGCCTCAGGCTGTTGTGGAGGCCAACGCCCGCATCCTGCAGTACCGTGCACAGGAGGCACAGGAGATCGAGCGCATTCTGGTGGCCTTTACCGCACAGGTGGCCGCCATTGAGCCGCAGTTCCAGTACAGTTACAAGGCTATGCTGGAGATCGACATCCTGCTGGCGAAGGCACGGCTTGCACTGGAGCTGAAGGCCTTCAAGCCCGCTGTGCGGACGGATTCTTCATTTAACTTGATCCGCGCCCGCCACCCACTGATCGATCCGCAGAAGTGTGTTCCTGTGGATATTGCACTGGGTGGGGAATACGATTCCCTTATCATCACCGGCCCGAATACCGGCGGTAAAACGGTCACTCTGAAAACCGCCGGTCTGCTGTGTGCTATGGCACAGTGCGGCTTTCTGATCCCGGCTGACGAACGCAGCGAGATCTGTGTGTTTGATGAATTTTTGGTGGATATCGGCGATGAGCAGAGCATTGAGCAGAGCCTGTCCACCTTCTCCGGCCACATGAAAAAAATTACCGGCATTCTGGAGCTTGCCATGCCGCACACCCTTGTGCTGCTGGATGAGCTGGGCGCCGGTACCGACCCCGCCGAAGGTGCTGCGCTGGCAGTTGCCATCATTGAGGAGCTGCGCCGCCGTGGTGTGCTGCTGATGGCTACCACCCACTATGCGGAACTGAAGGTTTTTGCACTGGAGACTAAGGGTGTGGTCAACGCCAGCTGCGAGTTTGATCTGGAAACGCTGCGCCCCACCTATAAGCTGAGCGTGGGCGTACCGGGCAAGTCCAACGCGTTCCTCATCAGCGAAAAGCTGGGCATCCCCAGTCGTGTCATTGAGGCGGCCCAGCAGCATCTGTCTGCGGAGGATAAGCGACTGGATGCGGTTCTTGGCCAGTTGGACGATCTGAAGCTTCAACTGAAGGAAAGCCAGAACGAAGTGGAGCAGCTGCGCAACGAAGCTTCTCATCAGCTGGAAGCCGCCCGCAAAAAGCGGGATGAACTGATCCAGCAGGGTGAGAATGAATTGGAAGCCGCCCGTGCCAAGGCGCGCACGCTGGCACAGCAGGTGGAAACGCAAGCCTATGCGCTGACCGACGAGCTGCGCCAGCTGCAAAAGGATGAGCGCATGAGCGCCCAGCAGAAGGCGCAGCGCGCCCGCGAGATTGCCAAAAAGGAGACTGAAAAGCTGTTTGCCGGTACGGAGGTGGTGCATAACCCCGTTAAGGAGTTTGTGCCGCTGAAGGAGGTAAAGGTAGGGCAGGAGGTCTGCATTGCAGAGTTGAACCAGCTGGCCACCGTTTTGGCGCTGCCGGACAAAAACGGCGATGTACTGGTGCGTGCCGGTATCATCAAAACCAAGGTGCCCCTCAAGGGCCTGAAGCAGCCGGAAAAGCTGGTGAAAGAGCCTGCTGCGCCCAAAACCAAGGCGCAGCAGCGGTATTCCCGCCTGACCGGCGATACCAACCGTCCCAACGGCAGGGTAGAGCGTGTACAGCGCACCGCAAAAATGGAGTGCAATCTGTTGGGCTTGACGGTGGACGAGGCACTATCCGAGGTGGATTCCTTTATCGACCGCGCCATTCTGAACGGACAGACGGTGGTCTATCTGATCCACGGCAACGGCACCGGCGCACTGCGCACTGCCATCCATAAGCATCTGCGCGGCAACCGCATGGTAAAAAGCTTCCGCCTTGGCCGTTACGGCGAGGGTGAAAGCGGTGTGACGGTTGTAGAACTGAAATAACCCAGTAAGGACTGCCTTTTGAAAAATTGGCAGTCTTTTTTTGTTGCAGCGCAGGAAAAAGGCGAGTATACTCGTATTATAAATGTAAAACGAACAGGAAGTAACGCTTTATGCCGAACAGTCATTGCAGACCTGCAAGTAAACATAGCAAACGTAAAACGCACCGCCGCAAAACGCAGCACTGGCTTTTGCGCGGTCTGCTGTTTGTTTTTGCGGTGCTGATGCTCTGCTTTGGCCTGTTTCTATGGAAGGCGGCGCTGGAACTGAACGCGCCCGAAGAACCCGCAGTTTCGACCGCAGAGGATGATTTTCGTCCCGTGGTGGGCGACCCGCCGTACCGGGTGGCAGTAGACGCCGGACATGGCGGCAGTGACCCGGGCGCAAGGGGAGTGGTCGAGGAAAAACAGGTCACCGCAGCCACGGCTGCTGCACTGCTTCAGTGGTTAGAAGAGGATTCGAATTACATCCCGCTGCAGACCCGGGAAAGCTTTGATGCCACCGCTACGCCTGCCCAGCGTGCAGCCGCCGCCAGCGCCCAAAGCCCGCAGCTGCTGCTGTCCATCCACGGCAACTCCGCAGCCAATGGCTCTACGGTAGCCGGTTTTGAATGCTATCCGGCAGTGCCCGGACGTACATGGCATCAGGAAAGTTTTTATTTTGCAAGACTGCTGGCTGGTGGAATGCAGAGCATCGGTGCGAAGCTGCGCGGACGTGGGGGAGTGCGGTACATTTATTATCTGGAAAACGACCAGAAGCAGCTGGTGGAAAACACCTACACACAGGTGCGGCCTGAGCGCAGCTTTACGCTGCTGGAGGATGTGGATTGTCCAGCAGTGTTGGCTGAGCAGTGCTTTATGACGAACGCCGAGGATGTGGAGCGCTTTGGCAGTGAGGAGGGCTGCAAAGCTGTGGCACGCATTTATTATGAAGCCATCTGTGCGTACTTTGGTACAGAGCCGATGCCAGTGAAATGAGCATCGCATCGCCAAAGCAGAAAAAGCGATGCTACTTTTATAACATGACCTGTAGCGCACTAGAGCGACCGTTACGGGAATAAGAAAGCCACTCACACATACTGATGGTACATCTAGTGGAGAAGATGCAGGCGTGTGCAAACTGAAAAGCATCCACAGAAGCTGCCGGAAATCTGACAGAAAGAGAGAAGGGCAGCTTCTCTTTTTTGATTATAACTGTTTCGTATAATGCACGTTATGCGAAACTTAGGGGAGTGAAAAATGCCCATTTCCCGGATTTTGTGCGTTTCAGCCTCGGCTGGCTCATTTTCAGGCTTAATTCAGCTGTTCTGCTCATTTTGCACTTTTTGCCATATTTTCATATTTTATTGTTTTATTTATCTCTCGCTTACAGATTGTTTCAGCGTTCTGCGCTGCATCATTGGTTTGTTTTGTTTCAGTCATTCTTGCGGCATCTTTGCGGTTAACACTTCATGCTGCGTTCTATAATTTACAGGTTGCGTCCGTGTTTGTTCATTTGTTTTTGTGTGGACATTGCGCGTTTCTAACAGATTGTAAATTATAAAGCCCCATGGCAGCGTCCGACCAAATCGGCTCGTGTCATGGGGCTTTTCATCATTCTAAATGCTTTCTAAATGCTTTTCAGAGCGACAGATTCCACTGTTCACGGGTTTAAGTATCGCTTGAGGAGTCGTCGTTTTTCTCAGCAGATATTGCAGAGATATCTGCCCGGAAGCCATCCTGTGCAGCGCCCTCAAAGGCTGCCATCGGGCCGGACGGCTCAGTATCGTCCTCTTCCACCGGGGTGTTTTGGGTAGATGTCTCCCCTGCCATTCCTGTTGTATCCAAGCTTGCTTTTGCAGCTTTTATGGGCAGCACCTTACCAAGCGGGTTTTCTTCAATGGCAGAGCGCACCTGAAATTCTTGCAGGTGCGTATAAATTTGCGTTGTTCCGACGCTGCTGTGACCAAGAAGCTGCTTGAGGGTAAGGATATCCACATTGCCGGTCTGATACATCAGGGTTGCGGCGGTGTGGCGCAGCTTATGGGTGGAAAAGCCCTTCAATCCGGCAGCCTTCATTGCGCCGGAGATCAGCTGCTCTACCCTGCGGTTCGAGATACGTTCCTTGCGCATCCGTGTGATAAACACCGCTTTTTCCTTGGGTGAAAGTCCCTCCATGGTATTGCGCTTGCGCAGATACAGTTGCAGCGCCTCCACACAGGCATCATTCAGGTAGACCATGCGTTCCTTATGGCCTTTACCAAACAGGCGTATCTGTCGCTGCTCCAAGTCAATGTCTCCAAGGTCCATACCAACCAGTTCTGCAAGACGCATACCGCAGTTGAGGAACAGCACCACCATGCAGTAGTCCCGCTCCGGGAAATCGCTCTGGGTCTGGGTGCTCTCCAAAAGCGAGATGGACTGCTCAGCCGTCAGATATTTGGGCAAGACCTTATCCTGTTTGGGTGGGCGGATAGCTGCCGTAGGGTCCTCAGATAGGCGGTTGACCTGATTGACCAGATAATCATAAAAGCCGTGCAGGCTGGCCAGCCGCCGGGCGGTAGAGGATTTTTTGTTGCCGCATTCCCGATTCAAAAAGTACAAATATTCGTATATATCCTCTTTTGTTATGCTGCCCCAGAAAGCTGTATCCAGCCCTTTGGGGTCGATTTCTTTAAACTCTGCATCTGCAGCAACAAGCCCGCGGCGGCGCTTCATAAAGCGGCTGAATGAGCGCAGGTCACAGTAATAACTAAACGCCGTATTGGCGCTTTTGCCGGCGATCACCTCAAGGTAACGCACATATTCTACAATATCCGGGGCAGCATCCTCAAAGGGTGCGTGCTTGCCGGGGTTTCTTTCGTCCAGATAGATCGACATAGCTTCCTCGTTTCATCACAGGCGGTCATTTTTCAGCGCATTGATGGCATCAGCGATATACGCTGCACCGACCAATTTCATGCCGGGATAATCTGCGGCATTCAGGTGTGCAAGGCTGTGCTTGGGGATGACTGCCCGCTCAAAGCCGATACGCTCTGCCTCGTGCAGACGCTGTTCCAGATTGGGCACACTGCGCACTTCCCCGCCCAGACCTACCTCTCCGATAGCGATAAGCTTATCGCTGACCGGTCGGTCCAGCAGCGAAGAGACCATGCTCAGGCAGACTGCAAGGTCGCAGGCGGTATCCCGCAGTGCAATGCCGCCCACAATGTTGACGTAAACATCCAGATTGCCAAAGAAGTATCCTGCCCGCTTTTCCAGCACGGCAATCAAAAGATTCATGCGGTTATAATCGTAGCCACTGCAAGCACGGCGAGGTGCTGGGAAATTCGTCTTGGTGGCAAGTGCCTGTATCTCGCTCAGGATGGGACGGCTACCCTCCATGGTACAGGCTACACAGTTACCGGAAACGCCCAGCGGACGTCCTTCCAGAAGCATCTGGGATGGGTTTTCAATCTCGGCAAGGCCTGTGCCGGTCATATCAAACATGCCAAGCTCATTGGTAGAGCCATAGCGGTTTTTGGCTGCCCGCAGAATGCGGTACGGCAGCATCTTGTCGCCCTCAAAGTAAAGCACCGTATCCACGATATGCTCCATGACCTTGGGGCCTGCGATCGCGCCATCCTTGTTCACATGACCCACGATGAACATGGGAATCTCCTGCTTTTTGGCAACTGCCAGCAGCCGGGCGGCGCTCTCCTTCACCTGACTGACCGTACCGGACGAGGACGAAATGTCCATGCACCGCATGGTCTGGATGGAATCGATGACCACAAGATCCGGCTTTTCCTTTTCAATCAAGCCGCAGATCTCGTCTACGTCATTTTCTGCCGCCAGAAAGATGTTGTCCTGCGGTACTTTCAGCCGCGCAGCGCGCAGTTTGACCTGTCGGACGGATTCCTCACCGGTGATATACAGCACGCTGTGCTGGTTGGAGATGGCACCGCACAGCTGCAGCAGCATGGTGGATTTGCCCACGCCCGGCTCACCGCTCAAAAGCACCACGCCGCCCAGCACGATACCGCCGCCCAATACACGATCCAGCTCTGAGATGCCGGTCAGAATACGGCTTTTTTCCTCGGTCGTACTGATCTCTGACAGCCGCCGGGCGGTCAGGGTGGTCACGCCCTCCTGACGAGACGCAGCAGCCTGCCGGGCGGCTGGAGTCCCCGCCTTGGGGGTTTCGGCAACAACGTCCTCGTTCATGGTATTCCAGCTGCCGCAGCTGGGGCAGCGCCCCATCCAGCGGGGGCTTGTCTCTCCGCAATTGGAGCATACATAGACGGATTTTAGTTTCATGTCTGTCCCTCATTTGTTTATGGTCTTTTGTTATTGTAACACACTGCGCCAAAACCCGCAAGAAAAGGATCCTGTTCACAGGCGGCTGCCCAGATACGAAAGCCCTGCCGCCGCACCGCACAGCGGCAGCAGCACCACCATTGTCAGCAGATATTGTCCCATCAGTACCTGCACTCCGGGGCGAGCTTGTCCGCCGGGATGCCTGCGGAAGGAATAGGCGTGGATCCGGCTGCTGACCTGCAAAGCACAGGCTCCGAAAAAGCACAGACAACCGCTTGCCGCTGCCGCCGGAAGGCCTGTCCACAGCAGTGCCGGAAGTATCGTTTTCCACCCGCCTGCCGTGCAAAGCTGCACCATAAGCAGTCCACTGCCCAGACCGTACAGCATCATATTGCCAAAGATCATGACAGGACCAAGGGCAGAAAGTCCTAATATCAGAAACAGGCTGACCACAAGGCCAAGAGTTAGATATTCCATGCCGAAAAGCTGTACCGCTCCCTGCATACTGCCCGGTGCAAACAGCCCTTGCCACGCTTCCAGATAATACCGCAGCAGTTCTGCCTGCCGGGCATCGCATACGGCCTGTAATACACCGGCTGCCGTACATCCCAGCAGAAAGGCCGCGGCCAGCAGCCAGCAATCCCGGGTGGCGTGTCGCTTTACCGGAATGCAGGGCTCTTTTGACGGCAATTGTTCTACGGGTTCCGGTGCGGTTTCCGGTACAGTCGGCAGAGCGGGCTCTGCTTTCTGTACTGGCAGACTGACTGTCTGCGGCAGCAAAGATAAGACTTCTTCCGGTTTGGTCTGTTCATAGATCCACATACTACTTTCCCCTCTGATGGATTCGATTTGCCGGAGTGATCAACGAAGCATTTTCCTGCGGCTGCGCAGAGTGACCCCGAGCACTCCTCCGATACAGCCGCAGAGCAGCACTGCCAGAATGCGGCACACCACAGCAGGCTCGGCGGCTGTGCCGCTCCATACAGCAGAAAGCGCCAGCGGCACTGCCAGAAATGTACTTTGGAGCAGTCCTGTCAGCAGACCGCGCGCCTTTTTGCGGAACGCTGCCGCCAGTGCACACAGCAGGCTGCCCATGCACACGGCTGTTGTGGCAAGTATCGGCACTACACTGCCGGAGCAGCCCTGCCCGGCCATCAGCTGCGCAAAACCAGCCAGAGCTGCCGCTGTTACGGCTACCCCCAGCACCCCGAAAAACAGAAATGAAAGAAGCTCCGCCGGGAAATCTCGAGACTCAGACATAACAAAACCGCCTCCCTGCACATAGTCTATGCAGGGAGGCGGTTCATGTATGCACGGTTAAATGCTTACTTCTTATCGGCAGGAGCCTTGTCCATGTTCAGCTTTTCGACCGAAGAGATAGCAGACTTGGTGAAGCGGATCTTCACGCGGTCAGCACCGGTCTCCAGAACAAAGGTGTCATCCTTGATGGCGACAACGCGGCCAATGACACCGCCGATAGTGGTGACCTGATCGCCGATCTCCAGACTGCTGCGCATAGCGGCATCCTTCTTTTCCTGCTTCTTCTGGGGACGGTAGATCATGAAGTACAGCAGGACCAGCATCAGTGCCAGCGTGAAGAACAGGCTGATATAGCCTTCGGACGTGGTAGTCAGAAATTGCATGGGGCAAAATCTCCTCTCAAAAATTCAGATAATGCTATTATACCCTCTTATCAGTCTTGTTGCAAGGCTAAAGTTTAAATTCGGGTATCCAGAAGTTTAACGTATCTATCGTGGAAGGCGGTAAAGGTGCCGGCATCCAGCTCGTCCCGGATACGCTCCATCAGATGGTTATAGAACCACAGGTTGTGCATCACGGTCAGGCGCATACCCAGCATCTCGTCTGCCTTGAGCAGGTGCCGGATGTAGGCGCGGGAGTAGTTGCGGCACACCGGGCAGCCGCAGGCGGGGTCGATGGGACGCTCGTCCCGCTCGTACTTGGCATTTTTGATGTTGATGATGCCGCTCCATGTGTTCAGGTGGCCGTGGCGGGCATTGCGGCTGGGCATAACGCAGTCAAACAGATCTACACCACGGGCTACGGCTTCGATGATGTTACCGGGAGTGCCAACGCCCATCAGATAGCGGATCTTGTCCTTGGGCATATACGGCTCCACCTGACTGATCATCTCATACATCACTTCGGTGGGCTCGCCCACAGCCAGACCGCCGATGGCATAGCCATCCAACTCCAGCTCAGCGATCTGCTTCATGTGCTCCACACGCAGGTCTGCATAGGTGCAGCCCTGATTGATGCCAAACAGAAGCTGATCCGGGTTGACCGAGATGCCCTCGTGCTTCAGTCGTGCCATTTCGGCCTTGCAGCGCTTCAGCCAGCGGGTGGTGCGCTCGCAGCTGTCCTTGGAGTAATCGTGCTGGGCAGGGTTCTCCACACACTCATCAAAGGCCATGGCGATGGTAGAACCCAGATTAGCCTGGATCTGCATGCTCTCCTCCGGCCCCATAAAAATGCGGTGACCGTCCAGATGGGAGGCGAAGGTCACGCCCTCCTCGGTGATCTTGCGCAGCTTTGCCAGACTGAATACCTGAAATCCGCCGCTGTCGGTCAGGATAGGCCCGTTCCAGCGGGTAAACTTGTGCAGGCCGCCCATATCCGCCACCAGCTTGTCGCCGGGACGCAGATGCAGGTGGTAGGTGTTGCACAGCATGACCTGCGCGCCGATATCCTTCAGATCCTGTGCCGACAGGCCGCCCTTGATAGCACCGGCGGTGGCAACGTTCTGGAAGGCAGGGGTCTGCACCGTGCCGTGCACGGTCTTGAACTCGCCCCGCCGGGCGTTGTGTTCCTGCTTGAGCAGGGTGTAGGTCGTCAAAGAAGGCATGGTCTTTTCCTTTCTGCGCACGGAAAACAGCCGTGCAGCCTCGATGCAGGCCGTGAGCCTGCAAGTTATCAGAATGATCACAGCAGCATTATGCCGCAATTGCAAATGGATTATAAAATGAGCATCGCATCACCAAAGGAGAAGAAACGGTACCTCTCCGCCACGGCTACCTCATAGGCGTGCATGGTCTTTTCGTAGCCGTACAGAGCGGACACCAGCATGATCAGGGTGCTCTCCGGCAGGTGGAAGTTGGTGATCAGACCATCGATGCAGTTGAACTTTACCCCCGGATACAGGAAGATGGAGGTGTTACCGCTGCAAGCCTTGATCTCGCCGTACTTGGCAGCGGCAGCCTCCAGCGTGCGGCAGCTGGTAGTGCCCACTGCGATGACCCGGTGGCCTGCGGCCTTGGTCTCGCGGATGCGCCGGGCGGTCTCCTCGCTGATGGAATACCACTCGCTGTGCATCTTGTGGTCGGAGATCTCGTCCTCCTGCACGGGACGGAAGGTGCCCAGACCAACGTGCAGGGTGACCTCGGCAATGCCAACGCCCATGGCACGGAGGGTGTCCATCAGCTCCGGGGTAAAGTGCAGCCCGGCAGTGGGAGCAGCCGCACTGCCCAGCTCCTTGGCGTAGACGGTCTGATACTGGCTCTGATCCTCCAGCTGCTTTGTGATGTAGGGCGGCAGCGGCATCTTGCCAAATTCATCCAGCTTTTCATAAAGCGTTTCGGTATCATAATAGAATGTAACGTACTTGTTGCCATCCTCCATGGTCTCGTCCACCACGGCGGTCAGACTGCCGTCGCCAAAGCTTACCTTCGTGCCGGGCTGCATCCGCTTGCCGGGCTTTGCCAGGCACTCCCACTGGTCGCCCTTCACCTGCCGCAGCAGCAACAGCTCGCACACGGCACCGGTGGGCTGCTTGACGCCCACGATGCGTGCTGGCAGCACCTTGGAATTGTTCACCACCAAAAGATCCCCCGGCTCCAGAAATTCCGGCAGGTCGCGGAACACCTTGTGCCGGATGCTGTCGTCCTTTTGGCTCAGAACCATCAGCCGCGCCGCATCCCGCGGGGACGCAGGTTCCTGTGCAATGAGCTCTTTGGGTAAATCATACCAAAAATCTTTTTTTAACATACTGTGCATTTGCCTTTCCGATGATTGACACGGACAACGTATCAATGATATTATAGAATCTGTATAAACAGTATCTATTATATTGCATCGCTGTCCGGTTTGCAAGCCGTGTTGTGCACAATGATAAGATTTGCTGTTTGTTTTTTTGAAAGGAAAGGTGCTGGAAATGGAAAAACAGTATAAAGTGGGTATCGTAGGCGCAACTGGCATGGTGGGTCAGCGTTTTGTGACTCTGCTGGAGAATCATCCCTGGTTCAAGCTGACCGTGCTGGCTGCATCCGGCCGCAGTGCGGGCAAGAGTTATGAGGATGCAGTGGGCTCCCGCTGGGCCATGACTACTCCCATGCCGGAGAGCGTGAAGAAGATGACCGTTCTGGACGCTTCCAAGGTAGAGGAAGTTGCTTCGCAGGTGGATTTTGTTTTCTGCGCTGTCAATATGCCCAAGGACGAGATCAAAGCACTGGAGGAAGCATACGCCAAGGCTGAGTGCCCGGTGGTCTCCAACAACAGTGCCCATCGTTTCACCCCGGATGTTCCCATGGTGGTGCCCGAGATCAATGCCGACCATATCGAGATCATTCCCGCCCAGCGCAAGCGTCTGGGCACCAAGCGCGGCTTCATCGCCGTCAAGTCCAATTGCAGCCTGCAGAGCTATGTGCCTGCCCTGCATCCCCTGATGAAGGACTTTGGCGTGAGCAAGGCGCTGGTGTGCACCTATCAGGCCATTTCCGGTGCAGGCAAGACCTTTGACCGGATGCCTGAGATCGTGGACAACGTGATCCCCTACATCGGCGGCGAGGAAGAAAAGAGCGAGCGCGAGCCGCTGAAGCTGTGGGGCCACATTGAGGGTGACCAGATCGTCAACGCCGAGAAGCCGGTCATCACTGCACAGTGCTTCCGTGTGCCTGTCTCGGACGGCCACACCGCAGCCGTGTTCGTAAGCTTTGACAAAAAGCCCACCAAGGAGCAGATGCTGGAAGCTTGGGCAAACTTCCGCGGCCCTGCACAGGAACTCGACCTGCCCAGCGCTCCCAAGCAGTTCCTGCACTACTTTACCGAGCCGGATCGTCCGCAGCCCAAGCTGGACCGCAACACCGAGAATGGTATGGCTGTGTGCATCGGCCGTCTGCGGGAGGACACCCTGTTTGATTACAAGTTTGCCTGCATGAGCCACAACACCCTGCGCGGTGCTGCCGGCGGTGCTGTGCTGCTGGCCGAGCTGCTGGCAGCAAAGGGCTATATGGACTAATGCCTGAATTTTTGCGCGATACACGCAGCAAAGGAGTTTTTTACTATGAAGAAGCCTGTCTTTACCGGTGCGGGTGTTGCCATCATCACCCCGATGTACGAGGACGGAAGCATCAACTTTGACGAGCTGGGCCGCATTATCGAGGATCAGATTGCCCGCCATACCGATGCCATCATCATCTGCGGCACCACCGGCGAGTGCTCTACCATGACCGATGAGGAGCAGCTGGCCGCCATCAAGTTCACCGTGGATACGGTCAATCACCGCGTACCGGTCATTGCCGGTGCCGGTTCGAACGATACCGACCACGGCTGCGCACTGGCAGCAAAGTCTGCTGCCTGCGGTGCCGATGCCCTGCTGATGGTCACCCCCTACTACAACAAGACCTCGCAGGCCGGTCTGGTGGCGCACTTTACCGCCATGGCTGAGGCTGGCGGCATCCCGGTCATTCTGTACAATGTGCCCTCCCGCACGGGTCTGAACATTGCGCCCGAGACCGCACTGGAGCTGAGCAAGCACCCACTCATCAACGGCATCAAGGAGGCCTCCGGCAACATCTCTCAGGTGGCCAAGGTGGCTGCACTGTGCGGTGATGCGCTGAACATCTACTCCGGTAACGACGATCAGGTGGTTCCCCTGCTGGCATTGGGCGGCAAGGGCGTCATCAGCGTGGTGTCCAATGTTGCGCCGGAGCTGGTGCATAACTGCTGTCAGGCTTTCTTTGACGGCGACACCGCCAAGGCCTGCGCTTTGCAGCTGGAAATGCTGCCGCTGGAGGAGGCGCTGTTCTGCGAGGTGAACCCAATTCCGGTTAAGTACGCCATGAACGTGCTGGGCTGGAACGCAGGTGAGTGCCGTCTGCCGCTGGTAGAGCCCAGCGATGTCCACAAGGCAAAGATCGAGCAGGCTCTGCAGGCTGCCGGTCTGATCAAGGAATAACAACAGCGTACAGAATGCCCGGGAATCTTCAGCTTCCGGGCATTCTGCCATATTATAGAAACGAGGAAATAACAATGACAGAGATCGTGATTCAGGGCATTGGCGGCCGTATGGGCCATGTGCTGTGCGATATGATCGCACAGCGGGAGGACTGCCGCGTGGTGGCCGGTATCGATATGAAGGACGGCGAGCAGAACGGCATTCCGGTCTACGACAGTCTGGAAAAGCTGAACGGCAAGGGCGATGTGATCATCGACTTCAGCTCCCCTGCTGCAGTGGAAAAGGCTCTGCCCTACTGTCAGGCCCACAAGCTGCCCATCGTGGTGTGCACCACCGGCCTTTCGGAGGAGCTGCAGCTGAAGGTAGTGCAGCTGTCCCGCAGCGTTCCGGTGTTCAAGAGCGCCAATATGTCCATGGGCATCAACGTGCTGGCCGAGCTGTGCAAGCGCGCATCTGCTGTGCTGGGCATCAACTATGATATCGAGATCGTGGAGCAGCATCACCACAACAAGCTGGATGCTCCCAGCGGAACGGCGCTGATGCTGGCTGATGCCATCAACGAGGAAAATGACGGTGCGTACCATTATGTGTACGACCGCTCCTCTGTGCGCCAGAAGCGCGACCCGAAGGAGATCGGCATCAGCGCTGTGCGCGGCGGCAGCATCGTGGGCGACCACGAGGTGCTGTTCTGCGGTCCTGACGAGGTAATCACCCTGCGGCACACCGCCTACTCCCGCAGCATCTTTGCCAACGGTGCAGTGAATGCTGCGGTCTATCTGGCAAAGAAGGAGCCGGGTCTGTACGATATGGGCGATTTGATCGCCGCACTCTGAAAAACGAATTGCCCCGGCCTACGCCGGGAGAAGAGGTGAACGATGAAGCAGGAGCCTTTGAAGCGGCGGCGTCCGGCTGCCCGTAAGCGCGGCCGAAAGCAAACGCTCCGGGCGGTGGTGCTGTCGGTTCTAGCCGTGAGCGTGATAGCACTGTGTCTGGGTATCTGGACCAGACTGCCAGGAGAAGATGTACCGGTGGGCGGCGTCGAGCCGCCGGAGGATGTGCTATCCCCTGCTTCATCCGTTGCAGCACCGGAGCCGAAACCGGAACCGCAGCCTGTGGTGGAGACGATTCGGTTTTCTGCAACAGGAGATAACCTGATCCACTCGCCCATTTATAATCAGGCCGCCCGCCGGGCAGGCGAAGATGGAAAGTACAGCTTTGATTACTGCTATGAGCACATCGCGCCTTTCTATGCCGAGCAGGATGTGAACTGGATCAATCAGGAGACCCTTTGCAGTGACACCCTTGCACCGTCCACCTACCCATGTTTTTCCACCCCAGGCGACTGTGCGCGGGCGCTGTACCGTGCCGGAGTGCGGGTGTTCAGCTTGTCCAATAACCACACCTATGATAAGGGCGCGTCCGGCATTGCGGCCACACTGCAATTCTGGGAGTCCATGCCGGAGGATGTGGTCACCGCCGGTCTGTGGCAGGGCGAAGAGGACTACGACAGCATCCCGCTGCAAACCGTCAACGGTGTCACCATTGCCTATCTCTCCTACACCGAGCACACCAACGGCATCCGCCAGAGCAAGAATATGACGGCCAATGTCATCTACACCAGCCAGACCGATGTGATCGAGCGGCAGGTGCGCTTGGCCCGCCAGCAGGCAGATTTTGTAGTGGTGGGAGTACACTGGGGCGTTGAGAACAGCCACGCCATCGTGGACAGCCAGCGCACACTGGCGCAGAATCTGGCAGACTGGGGTGCGGATGTCATTGTGGGAACCCACCCTCATGTATTGCAGGATGCCCAGTGGCTTATCGCAGCAGATGGGCGGCGAAGCTTTGTTGCCTTCTCGCTGGGTAATTTTCTCAGCACGCAGAGCCGACCAGATCAACTGGTAGGTGCAATTCTGACCTTGCAGCTGCAAAAGACCACCCAGCCGAACGGCGCGGTGCAGTGTGAAGTGCTTGCGCCGCAGCTGCACCCCACCGTGACCCATTACGATGCCGAAAAATCCAACGTGCGCACTTATCTTTTGCGCGATTACACGCAGGAATTGGCGGCAGCACATGGTGTGCGGGCAAATTATTCTGATTTCAGCCTTGACAGGATACAAAAAATCGCGCAAAATAATATCAGCGCATCCTTTTTAGCACTTACATAAAAATGTGAAATGATTGAGCGTTGTCCGGCAACCCGGGCAGAACGGAGGACTTTTTATGTACGGAGTATCGAAGATCAATATCGAGACTGACCTGATGATGATCAGTGTGCAGGACGTAGCGTTCCGGGGCAACAGTCTGTCCCGCTATCTGGATATCTTTGCAGAGACCGGCGTGGTGGTGGATATGATCAGCCAGAGCGCTCCTCACGGTACCACCATTGATTTCAGCTTTACCGCATCCAGCAGCGATCTGCCGCTGGTGATGAAGGCGATCTCGGCGGCAAATCTGGATAAGGACGCCAAGGCTTCTCCACTGATCAGTGTGGGCTACTCCAAGCTGAATCTGTTCGGCGAGGATATGGTCACCAGCTGCGGTGTGGCTGCGCGTGCGCTGAACGCACTGGCTATGGCCGGTATCGAGGTGCTGCTGATCACCACCAGCGATCTGGATATCTCTCTGCTCGTCCACGCGGAAAACGAGGACGCCGCTTATGAGGCACTGAAAAAGGCATACGAGCTGTAACAGCAATCAGTCAGGGCCGAGGGGACAACTTCCCTTTCGGCCCTGTTTTTGCGGAATACGCAGAAACAAGAAAAACCACCACGGCAGTTTCCCTGCCGAAAGAAGGAAACCGGAATGAAAGAACCTGCTACTCTTATGCACAGCATCCGGCAGCGGCTGCTGGCACATTTTGAGAAAAGCGCGCCGTTTGCTGCAACGGAAGCTGCGTCTGCGGACAGCGGGCAGCTGCTCTATGCACCGGTCACAGGACGTATCCGCGCACTGACCCGGATCAAGGACCCTGTGTTCTCCAGCGAGGTGCTGGGCAAGGGCTGCGCCATCGAGCCCAGCTGCGGCGAGGTAGTAGCACCCGCAGACGGCATCGTGAAAAAGATTGCCAAGACTCATCATGCCGTCAGTCTGTTGTGCGATAACGGGCTGGAGGTACTCATCCATGTTGGTATGGACACCGTGGAGCTGAAGGGCAAAGGCTACGAGTTGTTTGTACAGGCTGGCGATCATGTGCAGAAGGGACAGCTGCTTTTCCGGTTTGATCTACAAGCCATTGCAGCGGCAGGCTACACGCTGACCACCCCCGTGATCGTGACCAACAGCAGCCGGTTTGCACAGGTAGAGCCTTTGCTCTCCGGCCGGGTAACTGCCGGGCAGCAGCTGTTACGCGCTAAAATGTAAAAAAATGAGCCAGAAACGTCTGCGGACGTTTCTGGCTTATAAATTTTATAATGCTTTTTACAGCGTTACCTTGTGGTAGATCTTTTTGCCCTTCTTAATGACGATGCCCTTGGCCAGCTGCTCTGCGGTAAAGCTGACGGTGGGAGCAGCGACCTTTTCGCCGTCTGCCAACACACCGCCCTGAACCACCAGACGGCGAGCCTCGCCGTTGGAAGCAGCCAGACCAGCCTTGACCATCAGGGTCAGGATACCGATAGCGCCATCAGTCAGGTCAGCCTCGGTCAGCTGGGTGCTGGGCATGTGCTCGGTATCCATTGCGTTGCCGCTGAACAGTGCGCGGGCAGCATTCTGAGCCTTTTCGGCCTCTTCCTTGCCATGCACCATGCTGGTCATCTCGTAGGCAAGGATCTCCTTGGCCTCGTTCAGGCGCTGATCCTGCCAGGTGCTCATTTCTTCGATCTGCTCCAGCGGCAGGAAGGTGAGCATCCGGATGCACTTCATCACATCGGCATCGCCCACGTTGCGCCAGTACTGGTAGAACTCGAAGGGGCTGGTCTTGTTGGGGTCCAGCCAGACAGCATTGCCAGCGGTCTTGCCCATCTTCTTGCCCTGAGAGTCGGTCAGCAGGGTCACGGTCATCGCATAGGCATCCTTGCCCAGCTTGCGGCGGATCAGCTCGGTGCCGCCCAGCATATTGCTCCACTGGTCGTCGCCGCCGAACTGCATATTGCAGCCGTAGTGCTGGAACATGTAGTAGAAGTCGTAGCTCTGCATGATCATGTAGTTGAATTCAAGGAAGGACAGACCCTTCTCCATGCGCTGCTTGTAGCACTCGGCGCGCAGCATATTGTTTACGGAGAAGCAGGCACCCACCTCGCGCAGCAGCTCAACATAGTTCAGATCCAGCAGCCAGTCGGCGTTGTTCAGCATCAGCGCCTTGCCTTCGGAGAAGTCGATGAACTTCTCCATCTGCTTTTTAAAGCAGGCTGCATTGTGGGCGATATCGTCCTTGGTCAGCATCTTGCGCATATCGGTGCGGCCGGAGGGGTCGCCGATCATGGTAGTACCGCCGCCGATCAGGGCGATGGGCTTGTTGCCAGCCAGCTGCAGGCGCTTCATCAGGGTCAGTGCCAGAAAATGGCCGGCAGTCAGGCTGTCAGCAGTGCAGTCAAAGCCAATGTAAAAGGTAGCCTTACCGTTATTGATCAGATCAATGATCTCTTCATCCGTGATCTGAGCTACCAGACCGCGGGCTTTCAGTTCTTCGTACAGCGTCATGGGAAAAACCTCCTGTTTTTGGGGCAGAGGAAACAAAAAACGCCCTCTGCCAAAAATAAATTTGGCAGAGGGCGAGATAACTTCGCGGTACCACCTCTGTTTGCCGTTTCCTCACAGAAGCGGCCTTACGAGTGCACACCCCAGAGTAGAGTGACACTCCTGCGTCTTTAACGCTCGCACGCGGCACAGCCTACTAGCCTTATGCATTCAGCCTGCAGCTCCGGGAGGTATTTCCCCTGCTGCTCTGTAATCCCTTGCACCAACCGGGACTTCTCTGGACAGAACCCTTCAGGGTACTTATTCCCTTCATCGCCATTAACAATGTCTACTCTATCACAAGACTGCTGCCTTGTCAAGAGCTGTCTTTTTTGCACCAGCGAATCAGCCGCTGTGCTTGCACTCCTGCAGCATCTCCCGTGCATTGGCGCGGGAAAGCTCGGTAACGTGGTCGCCGGAGATCAGACGTGCCAAGGCCTCTACGCGGCCGTTTTCGTCCAGCGGATGGATCTCGGTATAGGTGCGCTCGTTAGACACATTTTTCTGGATGAGCAGATGGCAATCGGCCAGTGCTGCAATCTGCGCCGTGTGGGTGATGCACAGGATCTGGTGTCCCTGTGCGCTCTGACGCAGCACCTCGCCGATGCGTCCGGCTGCCTTGCCGGACACACCACTGTCGATCTCATCGTAGATCACGGTGGGCACAGCGTCCTTATCTGCCATTGCATTCTTGATGGCGAGGGTGATACGGCTCAGTTCACCGCCGGACGCGATTTTGGCCAGCGGCTTGGGCGCTTCACCGGGGTTTGTTGAGATGTAGAATTCAACGCTGTCCTGCCCGTGGCTGGCCAGCGGGCCGCGGGTGTGCCGCAAAGTCATACGCACACCCGGCATATTCAAAAAGTTCAGCGTACCGGAAATGCGGGTATTCAGTTCCTCAAAGGCTTTCAGCCGGGTCTGAGTCAGCACCTCTGCCTTTTCCCGCGCTTTTGCGTAAAGACGCAGCTTTTCTGCTTGCAATGCATCATAGCGCTGCTGGGAATGCTGGATGTTTTCCAGCTCCTCCCGGGCCTTCTGCCCGAAGACGATCACATCCTCCACCGTACTGCCATACTTGCGTTTCAGCCGGTACAAAAGATCCAGCCGCTGCTCCACCTCGTCCAGCTCTGCATCGTTGGTGTCGTAGGCATCCAGCCGCCCGATCAGATCAGCGGCCACGTCCTTGGCGTTATAATATAAGTCCAGCAGCTGCCCGGCGGCGGCTGAAAGTGCGGGATCCAACTGCGCAGCGGCCTCCACCGCGTTGGATGCTTCTCCCAGCAGATCCACCGCGCCTGCGGCATCATCACTGCCGGATAGCAGCGCATAGCTTTGCGCCAGACGATCCCGGATGGCAGATGCATTGGACAGCACCTTCCGGCGGTTTTCCAGCGTCTGCTCCTCACCGGCAGTCAGCCCGGCATCCTCAATTTCCTGCACCTGATATTGCAACAGGTCGATCTTGCGCTGTTTTTCAGCCTCGTCAGTAATCAGGGTGTCCAGTTCCCGCTTGACCTGCACCAGCTCCCGGTACAGGGTATAGTACTCCTGAAAAACAGTGCGGTTCTGCGCATAATCATCCAGAATGCCCAGATGGTGCGCCGGATTGAGCAGACCCACAGAATCGTGCTGGCCGTTGATGTTGATCAAACCGCCGCACAGCTCACGCAGAACGGCTGCCGTGGCCGGCATTCCGTTAATGCGGCAGCTGCTTTTACCCTCGGCGGTGATCTCGCGGCTGAGCAGCAGTGCTTCCGAGCGCTCGTAGCCGGACTGTTCCAGCTTATCCAGCACAGCAGGCGGCACCTGCTCAAAGGCGGCGCGGATCACCGCCTTTGCAGCCCCGGTACGCACCAAGTCTTTAGAGGTGCGGTTGCCAAGGATCGCATTGATGGAATCGATCAGGATGGATTTGCCAGCACCGGTCTCGCCGGTCAGTACATTCAGCCCCGGTTCAAAGTGCACCTCTGCCTTCTGGATCACGGCAACATTTTCAATTTGCAGGCTGCTCAGCATGGCTTCGTTCTCCTACCGTCATCTCTGCCCCACATAACGGGTCAACTCCGAACAAATGGTCTTGGCATCGCGCTCCGAGCGCGCAACAATTAAAAAAGTATCATCACCGGAAAGGGTGCCGACGACGTTTTTCCACTGCAAAGCGTCAAAAACCTCGCAGGCGGCATTGGCCATGCCGGAATAGCATTTTACCAGCACAACATGCCCGGCATAATCCACCCCCAGAACAGACTCGTGGAAGATGGTCTCAAAGCGCCCTTGGGTCTTGGGGTTGAAGCTTTCGTTCCGGCTGGAAACATAGCGGTAGCCCTCGGTGGTGGCTGCCTTTACAAGGCACAGCTCTCGGATATCGCGGGAAACGGTGGCCTGCGTTACCTCAAAGCCTTCGTTCCGCAGGTGCTCCAGCAGCACCTCCTGTCGGCTGATGGGATGCTCCTGCACAAGACGCAGGATCGTCTGCAAGCGTTCCGCTTTTGTTTTTGTATCTTCTTTGCGGCTGCGTGCCATCTTAAAAATCGCCTCCCGTGTTATTGTCTTTTGCGTAGTTTCTGGTCAATGGCCTGAAACTGGTCTGCCCGCCCAAAGGTGATAAGCTTGACGTTCTGATCGGACAGGCGGATCTCTGCGGTGGCACCCGCCTTGAGGGGGTAGCCCGTACCGCCGTCACAGCTGATAAACACTTCATCATCTGCCACCTGTCCTACGCAGACATTCAGCTTGCGCTCCTGCGCAAACACCATGGCCGGGCTGGCCAGACTGTGAGGGCAGATGGGTGTTACCACGACGCCCTTGGTCTGAGAGTCCAGAATCGGGCCTCCGGCTGCCAGCGAATAGGCCGTAGAGCCGGTGGGGGTCGCCACAATGACGCCATCGCCCCGGTAGTGCTCTACCAGAATATCATCGCAGTAAATGCTGAAGTCGATAGCCTGCTGCAAACGCCCTTTAGTCACAACGACATCGTTAAGGGCGTGTCCTTCCCAGCCGTCCTGCCCAAGCACCCGGGCGTATAAAAGCATCCGGTTATCCAACTGAAACTCGCCCCGCGCCACAGCGGCCAGCTTTGTCTCCATTTCGCCGATCTCGCAGGTAGCCAGAAAACCACAGCGCCCCAGATTGATGCCGAGGATGGGCTTTGCGTACCGGAGCGAGAGATTCGCCTCGTGCAGGATGGTGCCGTCCCCGCCGATAGTCAGGATCACGTCAGCACGTTCCAGACACTGTTCCAGCGGCAGATAAACGACCCCTGCCGCGCTGTTTTCTCGCAGAGCATCGTTCATCAACACGGCTGCGCCGTGGGTCAGCAGAATCTGCGCTGCACGCAGCGCGATCTCGCTGGCGGAGGTCTTGCCCGGGTTGGGCGAAATGTAGATCGTCATACCGGCTTCTCCTTTGCTGAAGGCTGGGTCTTAACGATCCAGCGTGGTGTGGCTTGCTGCCACCACCTGTGCGGCGGCTTCGTCGTCCAGCACTGCGGGCTGGTCACTCTTCTGCACAAACATCAGGTACTCGATATTGCCCTCCGGCCCCTTGACCGGGCTGTAATCCAGCCCGCGCACCACGAAGCCGTTTTCGGCCGCATAAGACATGGCATTGTGCAGCACCTCGCGGTGCACGGCGGGGTCGCGCACCACGCCGTTTTTGCCCACCTTCTCGCGGCCTGCCTCAAACTGCGGCTTCACCAAGCAGACGCCCATGGCGTCCGGGGTGGTGATGCGCTGCGCCACCGGGAAGATGTGATGCAGAGAAATAAAGGAAACATCCACACTGAAAAACTCGATAGGATCTGCCAGATCTTCCGGCGTGACATAGCGGATGTTCGTGCGCTCCATGTTCACCACGCGCGCATCCGTCCGCAGGCTCCATGCCAGCTGACCGTAGCCAACGTCTACGGCGTACACCTTCACTGCACCATTTTGCAGCATACAGTCGGTAAAGCCACCGGTGGACGCACCAATATCCATGCAGACCTTGCCGTTAGGGGTGAGTGGGAAGCACTTCATGGCCTTTTCCAACTTTAAGCCGCCACGACTGACGTAACCGATATCATGGCCGCGAACCTCGACCAGAGCATCCTCCTTGATCATTTCACCGGCCTTGTCCACCTTTTGCTGGTTGACAAAAACCACGCCGGCCATAATCAGAGCTTTGGCGCGCTCCCGGCTCTGCACAAGGCCGTTTTGCACAAGATATTGATCCAACCGAATTTTCACAGCTCGTTTTCTCCTTTCGTAAGGGCAGCCTGAACCGTCTGCGCAATATCTGCAGCATCCAGACCAGTGCACTGCTTGATCTGTGGAACAGTCGCGTGCGGCAGGCAGGCCGTGCGGACGGCGCAGTGCAAAAAGCGACCGTTCCAACCCTTTTGCTGCAAAGCATACGCCAGATGTTCACCAATGCCACCCGATGCAACACATTCCTCTGCGAACAGCACAACTTTATATTTCGACACAGCATCGACGAGTTTATCTGTAAAGGGATACAGCTTTACAAGTTTCAGAACATCCGTATTCTGCGATACGGCGTTCAATTTCTCGGCAGCCTCCAGCAGATCCTCCAGCTCATCCGCATAGCTGACCAGAAGGATCTCTGCCCCGGGCGTCTCGCGCAAAAAGTCGTATTCCTGCTTTGTGCAAGGATACTGCGCCAGCTTTGCACTCTCGCCGCCACGGGGGTAGCGGATGGCACGAGGGCCGGAGACTGTATCCTGCAATAAATAGTGCAGCCAGTATTGCAGCTCCTCGTAGTTGGAGGGCGCATAGACCGGGATGCCCATCTGACTGAGGAAAGCAGCATCATAGATGCCCTGATGGGTCTCGCCGTCTGCGGGAACAAAGCCTGCGCGGTCAATGGCAAAGACCACGTTTTCCTTTAAAAGGTTGACATCATGGATGATCTGGTCATAGGAGCGCTGCAGGAAGGTGGAGTAGATACACACCACCGGCAGCATCCCCTGACTGGCAAGACCGGCTGCAAAGGTGACGGCGTGCTGCTCCGCCATACCCACATCAAAGAAGCGCTGCGGGTGGCGGTGGGCAAAGAATTGCAGTCCGGTGCCGTACTTCATGGCAGCGGTGATCGCGCAGAGCTTCGGGTTTTGTGTTCCCTCCTGCACCAGCAGCTTGCCGAAAACGGTGGAGAAGGACTCCTTCGGTGCAACCTCCGGGTCCGGCATTCCATCCGGATCAAAGGCAGATACACCGTGATAGTTTCCGGGGTTCATCTCTGCCGGTTGATAACCCTTACCTTTTTTGGTCACAACATGCAAAAAGTGCGGACCCTGCCGCTGGTAGATCGAGCGCAGGGTGCGCTCCAATTCCTCCACATTATGACCGTCCACCGGGCCGATGTACTCAAAGCCCATATCCTCGAACATGGTGGAGTGGTACATAGCTCGGCGTACCAGCGTTTTTGCGCCCATCAGCGACTTTTTCATCGGCGTGCCGATCAATGGCACACCATCCAGAAAACTGCGCACATTATCCTTGGCATCATAATAAGCCGTAGTCGTGCGCAGATGGGTCAGATACCGTGCCAGTGCACCGACATTTTTAGAGATGGACATCTTATTATCGTTCAGGATCACAAGCAGATTGTCCAGCCCGCCGATATTGTTCATGCCCTCGTATACCATGCCACCGGTAAAGGCACCATCGCCGATCACCGCCACCACAAGCCCGGGCTCACGCTTGATTTTTTTTGCCCAAGCCATACCAATGGCAAGCGAAAGCGCCGTATTGCCATGTCCGGCAATAAAGGCATCGTGCACACTTTCGTGGGGGTTCGGGAAGCCGGAAATACCATCCAGCTGCCGCAAATGGTCAAACTGCTTCCGGCGTCCGGTGAGCAGCTTGTGGGTGTAGCACTGATGCCCCACATCAAATACGATCTTATCCTTAGGCGTTTCCAGCACACGGTGCAGCGCCACGGTCAGCTCTACGGTGCCAAGATTAGAGGCCAGATGCCCACCGGTCTTAGAGATATTTTCCAGCATAAAATGCCGTATCTCCGCACAAAGCTTCTCCACCTGCTGTGCGTTCAGCTTTTTAAGATCGCTGGGCTGATCGATTTTGTCCAGCAACAATGATTCCATATTCACACGTCCTTTAATACGTTTGTACTTTGGGTGTCTTTGCCGCTTTTTTACACGACCGGGAACAAAAAGCCCACCAGAGAACCGAGCAGCACGCCTGCTACGACCTGCAGCGGCGTGTGGCCGACCATTTCCTTCAGGTGCATATTCTGCAAAAAGGGAGCGTTTTTCTCACTCACGTCGATCCACTGGGCGATCATCTGGTTCAGCACCTTTGCCTGTTCGCCGGTCTCGTGCCGAACGCCCATGGCATCGTGCATGGTAATGATAGCCACTACACAGGCCACTGCAAAAATCGGCGAGGCGACCCCGGCGCTGCGCCCGGTAACAATGGCCATGGCACAGACGGTCGCGCTGTGTGCGCTGGGCATGCCGCCATCGCCCCACATCCGCTCTAACTGGAACTTGCCCAGCAGAATAAAGTTGATGATAGTCTTTAACACCTGCGCAATGAACCAGCTGAGGAGCGATGCGGTCAGGATCTGATTGACCGACAAAAGATTCTGAATATACTGCATATCTGTATTCCTTTTTCCTTAGTTTTTGCGCACCAGAAGCTGTTGTGCCAACTGCTGCAGGAAAGCTGCCTTTGCACCAAAATGCTGTTGCAGATCATCGCAGATCTGTTCGTTCAGCTTTTGCGCCAACGCCATGGCACCGTCTGCTCCGTACAGGGTAACAAAAGTGGTCTTACCGTTTTCACTGTCGCTGCCGATGGGCTTACCCAGCTGCTCCGGGGTACTGGTAACGTCCAGCACATCGTCCACGATCTGGAACACCAGCCCCAGCCCGTATGCGTAGGAGGCCAGTATCTCGCACTGCTGCGGTGTTGCACTGGCTGCGGCGGCACCCATCTGGACGGCGGCGTTGATCAGTGCACCGGTCTTGTTGCGGTGGATGAGGCGCAGTTGCTCTTCCGTAGCGGCCATTGCCTCATACTTCAGATCCAGCTCCTGTCCGTAGACCATGCCGCGGCTGCCTGCACCTGCGCCCAGCGCACGGGCGGCTGCCACGCAGATCTGCGGCGCAGCGGGTGCGTTTGCGATCACCTCAAAGGCTTCGGTCAGCAGTACGTCACCGGCCAGCATTGCCGTGGACTCGCTGAAAGCCTTGTGGCACGAGGGACGCCCCCGGCGCAGATCATCATTGTCCATACAGGGCAGATCGTCGTGGATCAGCGAATAGCAATGCAGCATCTCCACAGCTGCCGCGAACTGTGCAGCAGCCTGCATCTCACCGCCCAGCATATCACAAACGCTGAGCGTCAGAATTGCGCGGATACGCTTTCCACCGCCCAGCAGGCTGTAACGGGCGGCTCTGCACACTTCTGATTCCTCGGGCAGAAAACGGGCGCTGGCAGCATCCAGCGCAGCCGTAGCCTGCAACAGATATTCCTGATATTGCGTCTTGTATTCCATTATTCTTCCTCCTGCGGGGCTTCTACGGTCTCGGCGATCTTTGCGTGGATCTCCTCAATCTGCAGCGATGTTTTTTCAAGCGTTGCGTGGCAGTACTGCATCAGGGAGGCCGCTTCCGCATACAGCTTGACGGAATCTGCCAGCGAGGTATCCTCCTGCTGCATCTGTGCAAGGATCACGTTCAGCCGATCCATTCCTTCTTCAAAGCTTTTGGGTGCTCTCATTGATTTCCTCCACCGTTTCCACACGGCATCGTGCCTGATATTGCCGACTGCGCACCCAGATGGTCTGCTCCGGCTGCAGCTGCTCCACGGTGCAGACCTTCCCTTTTGTATCGGTCACAAGGGCATAGCCCCGGGCCAAAACACGGTATGGATCCAGCGATGCCGCCAGTGCAGCTGCGTGTTGCAGCTGCATATTTTTGTCATTCATACGCGCTTTTTGCTGCGTCTGAATAGCCTGCTGCATCTGTTGCAGACGGCTTGAATACTGCTGTAAGATTTTGCTCGGTGCGTTCCGTTCCAACAAAAAGTTGTATTGTTCCAGACCATTATAGCACAACGCAAGCCGTTTTTGTATATTTTTGTGAATATTTTCTTCAATATTTTCAAAAATGCGCCGCTGTTCCTCCCGATCCGGCACTGCAAGCTCTGCGGCAGCAGACGGTGTGGGTGCACGCTGGTCTGCTACAAAATCCAGAAGAGTGTAGTCGATCTCGTGTCCGATGGCACTGATCAGCGGCGTTTTACAGCGAAATGCTGCGCGGGCGATCTCCTCGGCGTTGAATACCCACAGGTCCTCCCTGCTGCCGCCGCCACGGGCCACAATGATCTCATCTACCCGCCCGCTCTGATCCAGCGTGCGGATGGCTGCGGCGATCTGCCGGGCGGCTTCAAAGCCCTGCACCGTTACCGGGCACAGCAGCAGCCGGACGGACGGCCAGCGGCGGCCGATCACATTGCGGATGTCCTGCAACGCCGCTCCGGTTTTGCTGGTGACGACACCAATACATTCTGGGTATGCTGGCAGCGGCTTTTTATGTGCCGGGTCGAACAGGCCTTCCTTTTCCAGCCGGGCTTTCAATTGCTCCAGCGCAAGCTGTGCCGCGCCCAGACCGTCCGGGAACATCTCGTTCACATAGACCTGAAACGCACCGTCCCGCTCGTAAAGGGTAGCACGACAGCGCACTACGACCCGCATTCCCTCCTCAGGGCGAAATGCCAGCCGACGGGCATCGGCGCGGAACATGACTGCCTTTACGCTGCAATCCTCGTCCCGCAGAGAAAAGTAGCAGTGTCCGCTGCGGGCGTTCTGCACAAAGTTTGCGATCTCGCCCCGCAGGGCAAGATCAAATAACCCATCGTTGACGTCCAGCAGTGTTTTGACATAATGGTTCAGCTCTGAGACCGAGATCACATCAGCCATAGACCGGCCTCCCGCGCAGCAAGAATGGACACGCCGATGGCGTTATCACTGGAATACTGTCCCGGCACAAAATAGACCTGCGGCAGACGCTGCTGCACCCATGTGCGGATGACATCGCTGCTCATTACGCCACCGGCACAGACCACCGGCAAGCCGGGATATTCCTTCTGCGCAGCCTTCGTCATGCGGACGACGGTATCCGCCACGCAGAGCAGGCAGTACTTACAGACGTATTCCGGTGCTTTTCCGGCAGCAAGCAGGGCGTTGCACTGGTTTTCCAGCCCGGAAAGGCTGCATTGCAGCCCCTTTACGCTGGATTTTGGGCGAATCTCCTCGGTGCACTGCGCGGCAAGACGCGAGACCTCGGCGCCTGCGGGGAAGCCAAAGCCCAGCCGCACGCCTACGCGATCCACCGCCTGACCGGCGTACAGATCAGTACTGGTGCCAAGGGTAGTGATGGTACGCACCTGATCGCACAGCAAAAGATCCGTGGTGCCGCCGGAGATATGGAACAAAAGCACCTTTTGAGAGAACAGTGTCTCGCCCTTTGCGGCATACAGCGCCGCAGCAGCGTGCCCCTGCTGATGGGTGGTATAGATCAGCGGAATATCCCGCGCCGCTGCAAAGGCAGTCGCGGCACTGACGCCAGCCAGAAAACAGGGCATATAGCTGCCCTCTACCGGGCGCGGCTTCTGTGAAACGCCTACGGCATCTATTTTGGTCAGGTCGAATTCCTGCGCCAGCTCCTGCAGCATCTCCGGCAAAGCTGCCGTATGATGGAACAGTGCATCGCTCTGCCGCAGGCCAAGCTGCCCGGCTTTTACAGGCAAAAAGCGCTTTTTTGCACAAACAACCTCCCCGGCTGTATCAAAAACTGCCAGAGAGGTTGCATAGTTGCTTGTATCGACCCCGAGCGTATAACGGCTCACTGTTCAGCCGACTCCGCGACGGCTTCATCACTCAGGCCGTGGTCGCGTGCCACAGCACCCAGCAGGCCATTCACAAACTGATAGTCCTCGCCCGCGCCGTACTTCTTGGTCAGCTCCACAGCCTCATTGATGGCAACGCCGGGCTTGTTCTCGCCGCCGAACAGCATCTCGGCCACGGCCAGACGCAGCACAGTCAGGCTGACACGGGGCAGACGCTCCATGGTCCAGTTGCGCAGATGAGCACGGATCTCGTCATCCACCTCTGCGGAATGATCGTAGTAGGCATTCAGCAGCAGACGGCTAAAGGCATCCACGGGATGCTCCTCATCGTTCTCGGCGTGGTTGGACAGTGCCTCGGCCAGAGGAATGTCACCAAAGGTCTGCGAAAATGCCAGCAAAAAGGCGTTCTCGCGGGCTTCTCTACGGGGCAGAATATTTTCCATAATGTTCCTTTCGCAATACAAACCCTCCCCGCCGGGCGTACCGGGAGGAGGATCGTTTCTGATATGATTTTTTTGCTGAATTTGTTACTGCGCCTCGGCAAGGCCTGCAATGACCAGATCCACGCGGCTGACCGTCACATTGGTCATGTTCTGTACGGCAGACTTAACGTTCTCCTGTACCTTTTCAGCCACAGAGGGGATCCGTGCGCCAAACTTCATCATCAGGTGCAGGGTGATGTTGGCCGTGCCGTCCCGCATCTCCACCGCCACAGGCGGCTGGATGCTGGCAGATTCCAGCAGGCTTTTCAGCTTTTTGTTCTGCACGCCGCAGGATACCTCGGCAACGCCGTCCACTTCCAGTGCGGCGCAGCGGGCGATCTTGCCCACGACCTCGGTCGAAATCTGAAGGCTGCCGCCCTGAAGATCCATGTTCTGTAAATCCATTGTGCTGTCCTCCATCCAAAGGCTGCTCCGGCGGCGGTTCCAAAGCGCTGAAACCGGTCTGCCGTACCTGCCTTTTGTGTTCAAACGCGCCCTTGTGCGGTGCATAAAGGCGCGCAGCATTCATTTTTGATAGAGTTATTATACCATCAATGCGGGGGTAATTTCAATACTTGTTTGGAAAAGAAGATAGAAATCAGCACGGAATGGCATCCCGGCAGTGCAGACGGCTTTCTGCCTGCAAGAAAAGCTGCACCTGCATCGCCGGGGTGTCCGCATAAATAAAGAGTGTTTACTTTACCTCCACCACCGTGATATTCTGGGCAGCCACGCTGCTTTTATTCATCACCACATCCCGGATCTGCGCCACCTGTGCCGCCGTGAGCGGCTCACCTGCCGTCATCACGGTCAGGTCTGCCCGCCCTGCCTGCAAAAAGCACAGGCAGTCCGCAAAGCCCTTGGCACGCACCAGCGTCTCGATCTCGTTTTCCGCATTCAGATCTTCCAGCCCTGCCGCCATTTGTGCGGTGTACTCCTTTTTCTCCTCGGCTGTCAGGGAGGAGGATTTCAGGCTCTTTTGCAGGGTATCCATCGCTTCGTCGTGCGCCTTTTCCCGCTTGAGACGGGCCTGTTCAAAAAAGCGGGTGCCGCTGTCGTTTGCGACGCTGACAAGCTGTGCTTCGCCATAGTTTTTGTTGACACCGGAGGCCGCTTCTGCTTCTGTGGGCAGTGCATCTGTAATGACCGTCTCGTCCGATGCCTCCACCGGCTCTGCCGAGACCATGAGGGCGGCGTCCTCTGTCTGCGGAGTGATGTCTGCCCGGGCATACTGCCAGTTTAAGTAGACGGCAATGACCAGCGCCGCCGCCAGTGTCAGAGCGGTGACTCTGCGGGTATTTCTGGAAAGTGCTCTCATAAAACATTTCCTCCTTTGGCTTTTCGGCAAACTGTTTCGATACTTGATAAAAACAACGATTCAGCGCTTGCGCTGCTCCACGCAGATGCGGTTCGTGGGCAGATCCAGCAGCGAATGCAGTAACTCAGTGATGCGGGCTGCCACGCGGACATCTCCCCCTCCCTCACACAGAACGGCGACCCCGCAGACCTGCGGCAGATAGGTAGTCTCGGCCAGCGCAGAGCCATCCTGTAAAAGAACATGGGTCTCCTGCTGCTGCATATCCCCGGTCTGGGTGTCCACTGCATAGACGGTCTCCTCCCCGGTGGTCAGAGTAACCATGACCGTGGTACGCCCCGCCCCCTGCAATTGGCTGATAAGCCCTTCCAGCTGCTGCTCCAGTTGGATCTGGTAGTGGCTGACGGCAGCTGTTTGGGCGGTGGATGCCGACGTTTTCTGCGTGTTGCCGCTGGGTAAAAGCTCCGACAGCAAAAGCAGCAGCATTGCCAGTACACCGACCGCCACCGCCAGCGAGGTGCGGTTTTTGCTGCTTTGCAGGGAGCGGAAAACGGAAAGCAATTCATTCTTTTTCATGGTGTGCTCTCCTCTGCTGCCGTGGGAGCGGTACCCAGCACCTGCTGCAAAAAGCTGAGCGCTGCCTGCTGTTGGTCAGCGGTGCAGCCTGCCGGGAAGGTGGCGACCGCTTTCTTTACCACGACCCGCTGCCCGGCTTTTTCCAGCGTGACCGACACGCGGATGTCCAGCCCGAACTGCTGACGGCACTGTGCAGTACAATACTCTTCCAGTTGAACCTTGGTCTCAGTCAGGATTTCCTTTTCCATTGCATCCGACTGTGCCGCGGATGTGGCCGCCGGAGCTGTATTTCCCGAAAAAGCGGTCAGTACTTTGCCCGGCAGCCGTGGCAGCTGCGCAAGGAGCACTGCTAAAATATATAGCCCGGCTACGGCTTTTATGCAACGGCCAGCCCAGCTTTGTCCGCCAAAAAGGCTGACCAGCTCCGCCCCGATGCACGCCATGCAGAACACTGCTGCAGCCCACTGAAATGCCTGCATCTAACCACCCCCTGTCAGCATCAGCAGCGCGATGCCTACCACAAACAACATAAAAAATAAGGCCGTAACGGCCGCCATGCAGCGCACGGCTTCGGCAAAGCATTGCAGCAGCTTATGGCAATGCTCCAGCCCGCCGATCCCGGCAAGCCAGCCGCAGCAGGACAGAAAAAACAGATGCACCAGCAGCCCAAGATACAAGGGCACAAATTCGGCCCCGATGCTGAGCAATGCGGCAATGCCAAGGGTGCTTTTGAGCAGCTGCATCCCGGCCAGCACTGCATCTGCCGCGCTGCTCAGCGCCTGCCCTACAATAGGCACGCTGCCGGTCAGCAGCTGTCCCAGACGGGAGGCAGAACGATCCAGCTGCACCGTCACCACGCGCTGAAGGCTCATCAGGGCGGCAAACGCTTTGCCCGCCCAGCCGATGGCCTGCCGCAGCAGACGCCCGGTCAGGGTGCAGCCCTCGGACAGGCTTTTGCGGGAGCTGATGCCGCAGGCCATGCTGATGGCAAGGTAGCTGCGCAGCAGCGGCTGTAGCCAGAGAGTGACTGCCTGTGCGATAAAGCACAGCACCGTGAGCAGAAAGCCGTTTGCAGCCGCTCCGGCGTTCCATTCGCCGCCAGCCGCCAGTACGCCGCTGTATACCGGCAAAAAGCCCAGCAGATAGCTTTTCCATCCGGTCATCCGGGTGCACAGGGCAGCGGCAAGCTTGTCCAGCTCCTGCCACAATAAAACGCCGCAGCCGCCGACAGCAGCCAGTTCCAGCAGTGCTCTGTCGGCAGCATCCTGCAAGAGAAATGCAAGTCCGGCTGCCAGCGATAAAAACAGCAGAACACCGGCATATTGTTGCAGTGCACCCCGCAGTAATTGCACCGGTTCAGCGGCAAACAGTTGCAGCAATATGCCCAGCGGGTCTGCCGCAAACTGCTCGGCCTGTACAGGTGCTTTGTCGAGATAGGCTTGCCACGGTGTGGCTTCTGCTGCCGCAGCTTTCGGGGTAGTTCCAGCGCACAGAAAGCCCAGCACTGCCACGCAAATGATAAGGCCGCGTTTTTTCATCCCACCAGCCCCCAGATCGTCTGGAATATCTGTTCCAGCAGCGGCCATACTGCCGCCAGTACAAGGCACCGCCCTGCCAGCCCGGCGCACCATGCAAGGGTATCCGCTCCGGCTTCCTCGCAGAGGGTGCGGACGTAATCTGCAAGCAAAAGGATCCCCGCGCTGCGCAAGAGACAGAAAAAAGCCTGCGCATTGGTGCGCTGCCCCAGCTGCACCATTGCTTGCAGTACCCCGTGCAGCGGCTGTACCAGACGGAACAGCAGCCATGCCGCAGCGCCCAGTGAAAGCAGCAGTGCAAACGGCGGGGAGTACCGTTGCAGCAGAACACTGGCAAAGGCCGCCAGCAGCAGCGCCACCAGCACCGGAACCGCCGTGCTCATAGTGCAAACAGAGACCGGATGGTGGCAAACAGGACACTGATCTGCTTGACCAAAATGGAAAGCACCACCACAAGCCCGGCCAGCGTGGTCATCATGGCCTGATCTTCCCGCCCGGAGCGGATGAGCAGCTGATTGAGCACCGCGACGATGATGCCGATAGCCGCAATTTTGAACACAAGCTCGATATCCATCCGTTTCTCCTTTGTTCCGTGTATCCTTCACAAAAAGAGCAGCGCCAGCATCATGCCGCCCGCCAGCCCAAGACGGTGCGGCAGACCGGCCTGCCGCTGTGCTGTGCGGCGCGCCTGCTGCAAATAGTCCTCGAACCGCGCCGTATAGTAATCCAGCCGTTCGCATTCCTGTGCAGTCTCTGTGCGGCCAAGACCGCCGAAACACTCTGCAAAGCAGGCGCGTTCCGCTGCCGAAAGCCGCTCCGGTGCGGGCAGCTGCTGCAATGTACCGCCGGGAGTTTGTGGCAACAGACCCTCGCGGCAAAGCTGTCGGCAGAGGCTTTGCAGATCTGCCCGACGGTACTGGATCTCCTGCCGGATGCGCTGTAATAGCTCGATGGTGTGCTGCAAGGCAGCAAGATGCAGGGTTGTCTGAGCCTGCACCGCATCCCCCACCAGCCAGCCGCACAACGGGAGCAAAAGCAGGCCTAACCCGCGCAGAAGGCTGCTCATAGGGCACGCACTTCCCGGATGCAGCCCGGCGTCTCCCGCCCGGCAAGGATGACCAGCTGTCGCAGCATCCCGCGTTGCAGTAAAGTCTGCACCTGTGGGCGGCACCGTGCCTGTGCGGCATCCGGCGCATGGATGCTGGCAATAAAGTCCACTCCGCTGAAAAAGCCCTGTTCCAGTGCTCTGGTCTCTTCCAAGCCACCCAGCTCGTCCAGCAAGATCACCTGCGGCGCCAGCGTGCGCAGCGCCATCTGGACAGCGCGGGCTTTATCCACCCCACCAATGCGCTCCAGCGGCGGCAGAGCCTGCTCCGGCGGGAAAAGCTCGCCCCGCTCGTCTATCACCGCCACCAGACGCTGCCGCTCGGCCAGCGTCTGAGCGATTGTGCGCAGCAGGGTGGTCTTGCCGCTGCCGGGCTCTCCCACCACCAGCAGCCCGATAAAGTGCTGCTCCAGCAGCTTGTCCAGCGCGGGAGGCAGACGGATGGTGCAGCTGCGTGCAATACGCAAATTGAGCGAGGTGACCCTTTGCAGCGCGATGCTCTGCCCTTCCCGCTGCACGAACTGCCCCGCCACGCCCACGCGGTTACCGGCAGCAGTGGTCAGGTAGCCCTCGGCGAGCTCCTTTTCGTGGGTGTGCACCGAGCCATTGCAAAGGGTGTGAAATATCTCTTCTATTTGCAGCCCATCCAGCCGCATTGCAGCCAGCCTTGGAGGGCAGCCCGGCAGTGCCGAAGCAGGGCATTGCCGCCCCTGTACGGTAAATGTGACCGCACAGCTTGTGCGCAGCCGCAGTTCCTGTACGCACGCTGCCGTTTGCGCAGGCAGCTGTGCCAGCGGCTCTGCAAGCCAAGCGGGAAGGGCTCTGACGGCCCGGTAATACTCGTCCACTTTGGTTTCTCCTTCCACGAAAGCTTTGTGCTAGCATTGTATGCGCTTTGTGGGTTCTTAGAACCGGGGAATTGGCAAACAAAAAAGCCCCTGCAACAGCGTTGCAGAAGCTTTTGAAATTACTTGTATTTCGGCATTTAAAAGGGCGCTTTAAGTCGTTTCCTGTTCTACCGGAGCATCATGCAGCATGGCAAGAAATTCCTGTTCGGTCAGCACCGGCACGCCCAGCGCCTGCGCCTTGGTCAGCTTGGACCCCGCCGCCGCACCGGCCACCACATAGGCTGTTTTTTTGGAGACGGAACCGCTGGCTTTGCCGCCGTTTTTCACGATCAGCGCCTCGGCCTCGTTGCGGGAAAGGGTCTCCAGCGTACCGGTGACCACCAGCGTTTTGCCCGCCAGTTTGTCCCCCTTCGGCTCACCCTTCCACTGCATATTGACCCCGGCATCTGCCAGACGGTGCACAAGGTCGGTAGTGCCTTCCTTTGCAAAGAATTCCACTACGCTTTGCGCCATCACGCCGCCAAAGCCGTCGATCTCGCTGATCTGTTCTGCGGTGGCTTCCCGGATGGCTTGCAGCGTGCCGAAATGCTCTGCCAGCAGCGCGGCTGCCTTATCGCCGATATTGCGGATGCCAAAGCCGAACAAAAGCTTGTCCAGATTGTTCTGCCTGGAGGCTGCAATAGCCTGTAACAAGTTGTCCGCACTTTTCTCCTTGAATTTGTCCAGTTCCAGCAGCTGTTCCCGGGTCAGCGTATAGATATCTGCTGCGGAATGCACCAGCTCCTTTTCCACCAGTTGGGTGGCCACTGCCTCGCCCAGACCTTCGATATCCATGGCATCCCGGGAGGCAAAATGGATGATATTGCGCAGCGCCTGTGCCGGGCACTCCGGGTTCACACAGCGCAGGGCGGCCTCATCCTCCAGATGTACCACCGGCGCACCGCAGGAGGGGCAGACTGTGGGCATAGTGTATGGTTCAGCATTTTCTGCATGATGGGTGACCCCGATGACCTCCGGGATGATATCGCCTGCCTTGCGCACCTGAATGGTGTCCCCGATGCACAGCCCGAACTGCCGGATGAAGTCCTCGTTGTGGAGAGTGGCGCGGGCTACCGTGGTACCTGCCAGAAATACCGGGTCAAAGCAGGCGGTGGGGGTAAGCACGCCGGTGCGGCCCACGGCCACCTCAATGCTGCGCAGGGTGGTCTCCTTGACTTCCGGCGGGTACTTGAAAGCGATGGCCCAGCGCGGGAATTTGTTGGTAGAACCCATCAGCTCCCGCTGGGCAAAATCGTTCACCTTGATAACGGCACCGTCCATGTCAAAATCCAGCTTGGCACGGTTCTGGCCGATGTTCTCGATCTCGGCAATGGCGTCCTCGATATCATGCACCACATGGTAGCGCGGCGACACCGGCAAACCAAGGCTCTTGAGGTAATCCAGACTTTCAGAGTGCTTAGTCAGGGTCTTGCCCCGGATCTGCTGCACATTGAACACAAAGATGGAAAGCCCACGGCTGCCGGTGATGCGGGCATCCTTCTGCCGCAGAGAACCGGCTGCTGCGTTGCGGGGGTTTTTGAAAGGCGCAGCACCCTGTAATTCCTGCTCGGCACACAGATGCTGGAAGGCCTTGTGGGGCATATACACCTCGCCGCGCACCTCCAGAAACTCCGGTGCGTCTTTAAGGGTCTTGGGAATGCTGCGGATGGCACGCACGTTTGCGGTAACATCCTCACCCACCACGCCGTCACCACGGGTGGAGGCACGGACAAGCTGTCCGTTCTCATACTCCAAGCTGCAGGAAAGACCATCGATCTTGATCTCCACAACATATTCTGGCTCTACGCCGGCTTCGCGGACACGGCGGTCAAAATCGCGTAGCTCGTCAAGGGAAAACGCATCCAGCAGGCTTTCCATCTTGACGGCATGGGTCACCTTGGGCAGCTTGCTGCTGGCGGTGCCGCCCACCTTCTGGGTGGGTGACGTTGCTGTGACAAGCTGGGGGAATTGCGCTTCCAGTTCCTTCAACTCCCGCGTCAGGGCATCGTATTCAAAATCTTCCAGCTCCGGCGCATCCTGGTCGTAGTAAAGCCGGTTATTTTTCTCGATAATTGCGCGCAGCTCTTCCACGCGTTTTTTTGCCTGTTCCAGTTCCAAGTGTTCCACTCTCCCGCGATATCATTTTACCGCCCGCCGTGCTGCTTTCCCGACAGAAACCGTGCTGTACACCGGACACAGCAGACAAGCGGCAGTCGTTTGCTTTTGCATCTCCCTTAGTATACCACATCCATAGACGCTCTGCAAAGCATTAAATACAAATCGTATTTTTGAAGTGCGCGCAGCCTATGAAATCGATATCATTGCAGTTGCTGAGTTGATTTATAATCACCAATGAAAGATACTAAACGTATATTCGTTATATTTTACATTGATAATTCGTTTTATTTTTGGTGTCCTTTTGCAGTGACTTTTAGTAATTCTTTCCGCTGTATTTTCTACGCAGTATGGACAGAAAAACACCCCCTCCCCGGCGCGGCAGTTCGTGCCGTCCGGGAAAGGGGTACAGTTAAGTTTGCGGCTCAGGTGACCGGGATCAGCAGCCGTTGTGCCTGCGGCAGGCTGGCAAGTTCCTCTTCCAGCTGGTTCGCTGCAAGGATCTGTGCCGGGGCTACATGGAACCGCCGGGCCACCGCGAACACCTCTTCCCCGGCCTGTGCATAGTAGATGCGCAAGGCGATCTCGGGGTCGGTATCGGGCAGCGGGTCGCCAAGAGTGATGCTGCCAATGACCGAGCTTGTGGTGCATCCTAAGATCGTGCCCTCTGCCCGGACTGTAATCGTGGCTTCCAGTGTGCCGCCCGCACAGGTGCATTGCACGTTCTCGGTGCTCAGCCAGCATTCCGGCACGAGTGCCGTTCCCTCCGGCGGCGTAATGGACAGCGGGATAGCAACTTCCAAGGTTTTCTCGTAGCTTTCCAGCTCGCCGAGGGTATTCTCTGCAAGGGCTGTTACCACAGCTTTGGCGGCAAGTACCCAGCCCTCCCCTTTTTGGATGGCCTGCTGTGGGCCGTAGTGCACAAAGCAGGCCCGCAGCTGCGCCCCTGCATCCGGCAGCGGGCCGGAACCTGTGGCAGTGGCGGTATCGTTCAGGGTACAGAGCAGCTGCTCCGTGACGAGCGGCTGCGGCGTGAGCTCCGTTTCAAACCGGGTTGAAAAAGCATCCACTGCTACTTGCAGTTGGTAGCTGCGCCATGCCCGCAGGTGCAGCATGACGTTCGCCGTCAGCTGGGCGGCGGCGCTTTCTGCCTGCGACAGGGTAAAGCCCACCGGCTCTGCCACGCACAGGCAGCGGCAGTCCTCTGTGATACCCTCTAAATCTATCACCTGCTGAAAGGGCAGCGCCGCCGCCTGACTTTGCAGGGCCGTGTCCCCTTCTGCCCGCCACGCGCACTGCACCCGCAGTTCCCCCTTGACCACTGCTTTTCCGGCAAGCAGCTTTACCTCTGCCACACAGGCGTTGCCGGTGATATCCAGCACAGCGGCAGGAGACTTTGCAAAGATAAGCTCTCCCTCCAAGGTGACCAGCTTATCCAGCACCGCCACGCTGCGCACGCCTTGCAGGGTACGCAGCTGCTGCTCGATGCCGCCATCTGCCAGCGCCGTGATGACCTCGGTCTTGCATTGGGTATGCACCGTGACTACCAGCCCATAGGCACCCCGCACCTCAATGCGGCGCGGGTCTGCTGCGCGGGTGTTGAGGTACTCTGTCTGTCCTTCCACCACGGCTGTCCATGCGGTAAAAGCAAAATCCGGCAGTTCCAGCTGCCGGGTGAAGGGCAGCTTCTGCTCGGTCTGGCACAGGCCTTTTTCTGTTTCGCTCTGGTAAAACACCGTGCAGCGCAGATAGCCCTCCAAGGTAAGCCTGCCCGGCTGCAACTGCCGCTGCAGTACCACCGGGCGTATAAAGCACTTGACCAGCTTGCCTACCGGCGGCAGATCATCCGAAATGCGGATCTCGGTCTCCAGCGGAAGTTCTGCTTTTACGGTACAGCCCGCCCCGCCCTGTGGCAGCGTGTCCCGGAATATCTTCAGTTCCATGTGCAGTGCGCTCCTTTCCCTGTCCGTTTCCGTAAGAGTGTATGCGGCAGCAGGCGGCAGTATGCCGACAGCAAAAGGCCGGTGTGCAGCAACTTTGCCACACACCGGCCTTTTATGGATTCAGTTCTCTTTGCGGATACCGAACAGCTTGCGCAGAATGCCGCACAGCGCTTTCGGGCTGCGAATGACCACTACCTGCATCTCCACCCCGCCTTTCGCTTATGTTTACCCCATTATAGCGTCTGACAGGCCAAAATGTTCCTGAAAAGGGTCAATCCGCGATGGTCTCCACCACCACAAGCGCACCCTGCCGGGTGCTGATGGTAATGCAGTCTGAGCCTTCGGCGTACTCATTGCTCACACCCAGGGGATAGCCTACTGTGAGCACAGCATCCTCCAGCTCGTAGAAGGAACCTTTTTCATACACGCCCTCGGCGCGTCCCTCCATGGGGAAGGCCGAGAAGTAGAAAAACTCCTCCTTGGGATAGCGGCGGCTCTCGCCCGGCAGCACAAAGGTGATGCGGGAGCGCTCGTCCTGCAAGGCGGCGCGGATGCCGCGCTGCTCCAGCCCAAGGCCGGTGCACAGGTTTGCAAGGGTATGCTCCACCCGCTTGCCGCCCAGCGCACCCAGCAAAAGCACCTCGTCAAAGCCCTTTTGCGCAGCAAGCTTTGCGGCATACTCGGTATCGGTGTCGTCCTTGACGTGGGGAAGAACAACGATATCGTCTTTATCCTGCTGCGGACAGGGCGCGGAATCAAAATCGCCTACAATGATATCCGGCTTGCAGCCCAGCCGTTCGCAGTTGCGGTAGCCCGCATCGCAGGCAATGATGAAATCATCGCTGCGCAGCAGGCGCTTGAGCTCCGGCTGCACCGGGCAGGCGGAAATGATCACACAACGGGACATCTCATTCTTCCTTCCGTATTACACTTTCGGACGCTGCCAGTCCTTGACATCCTTTACCTCGTCATACATGGCGCAGTAGCTGTCGTACCGGGTCTGGGAAAGCTTGCCCTCTGCCAGCGCCGCCCGCACAGCGCAGCCTTTTTCGCTGCGGTGGGAGCAGCCGGTAAACTGGCACTGACCCAGATAAGGCCCAAACTCCGGGAAGGCGTGTTCCAGATTCTCCTTGGGGATGAACCCGGCACGGTTGGCTTCCAAGCTGGCAAAGCCCGGGGTGTCGGCAATGCGCCCGCCGTAGGCTTCAAAGATGGTCACCTCACGGGTGGTGTGGCGGCCGCGCCCCAGCTTCTGGCTGATGGCGCTGGTCTCGCGGGCAGCATCCGGCAGCAGTGCGTTCAGCAGGGTGGATTTGCCCACGCCGGAGTTGCCGCAAAAGGCGCACAACCTGCCGTTGATCCACTGCTTTACTTCGTCCAGCCCGGCGCCGCTTTCGTAGTCGATGCGGATAAACGGCAAGGTGGACTTTGCATAGGCGTTTGCCAGAAAATCCGCCTCGGCAAGGTCGCTTTTGGTGCACACTACCACCGGCTGCACGCCCTTATCCACCGCAATGGCTGAAAGCTTATCCAGCACCAGCGTGCTGGGGGTGGGCTGGGTGGTGCTTGCCACAAGGAACAGCACATCCAGATTTGCCACCGGCGGGCGCACAAAAACGTTTTTGCGGGATGCGATCTGCGCAATGACTGCTGCGCCGTTCTCGGTCTCCAGCGTCACCTCATCCCCTGCCACGGGGGTGATCTTCTGCTTGCGGAAGATGCCGCGGGGTTTGCACTCCACGATGCCGTCCGGCGTTTTTACATAGTAAAAGCCACCGATGCCTTTTACGATATAACCGTTCATGCACATCCTCCGTCAGCTCAGCAGCGAGGACCACCAGTCCAGAATACTACCGCCGGTGGAACTGCTGCTGGAGCTCGGCTCGCCGCTGCCGTCGGTGCTCTCACCGCCAGTAGAGCCTTCGCCGCCAGTGGTGGGGCCGGAGGTGCTTTCACTGCCCGGCTGCTCCGGTTCCTGTACCGGCGCAGCGCCTGCGCTGACCACAATGTTTACGCGGCTGTTCAGCTTGGCGGTAGTGCCTGCCTCCGGGTTCTGGCTGAGCACCGTGCCTGCGGGCTGGCTGCTGTATTCTTCGCTCTGGCTGCCAAGACCCAGATGATTCTGCACCAGCAGGGTGCGGGCATCATCCACGCTCATGCCGGTAAGCGAGGGCACCTTGGTGGTGGTGGACACCTGCGGACGGCTGATATAGACGATGACCGTGGAGCCTGCCGCCACCTGCGTACCGGCGGCAGGGTCGGTGCGGATGACCGCGCCGGAGGCGACCGAGGTATCCACAGCCTGCGTGACCAGCACCGAAACGCCCAGTGCCTTGAGCTGCTGCTCGGCATCGGATTGCACATAATTGGTCAGATCCGGCACCGTGACATACTGAGTGCCCAGACTGACGGTCAGCGTCACACTCTGACCCTCGCGGACGGTGCGGCCGGACACCGGCGACTGCTTATAGATATAACCGGCAGCATAGTTGCTGTTATATTCTTCTTCCCACTCCGGGGAGATCTGACCAGATGCGATCTGGTCCGTCGCCATGGCCTGATCTTTGGTCATGCCGATATAATCCCCAAGGGTGACATCGGCCTTGTTGTTCATCAGGTTGGAGGAGTCGTTCAGGATCATCCAGCACAGTGCCATGCAGGCCAGTGCAAAGGCAATGGTGATGCCGAACAAGGCCGGCAAAAAGACGGTGCGGCGTTTTTTGCCCGGTTTGCTTTTGCCGTTTTTGCGGGGTGCGGGCTGTTCGTTCTGACGGATCGCGCGGTTCTGATTCATGGTACGTTTCACCACCTTTTCGGGTGCTTCTTCTGTAATATACTGATATTCAAACAGCACGGAGGGGTTCTGCACATAGGTATCCAGTGCTTCCAGCATCGCTCGTGCCGAGGGGTAGCGGTTCTGGGGGAGCTTGGCCATAGCCTTTTCGGTGATCTCCACCAGCGCATAGGGCACTTCCGGTGCCAGTTCGTGCAGCGAGCGGGGCTCGTCTGAGATCTGCTTGATAGCAACCTCCACCACGTCGTCGGCATCAAAGGGCAGATGTCCGGAAAGCATTTCGTACATCATGACGCCTACCGAGTAGATATCGCTGGTGCAGTCGGTCTCGTCCCCCTTGGCCTGCTCCGGGCTGATATAATGCACGCTGCCCATCGCCTTGCCGGCCAGCATCTGATTATCTGCCCGGGAAATGCGGGCGATGCCAAAGTCCATCATGCGCAGCTGACCGTTATCCAGCAGCATAATGTTCTGGGGCTTGATATCCCGGTGCACGATGCCGTTGGCGTGGGCGTGTTCCAGCGCCTTGAGGATCTGGGAGATGAAATGCACGGTCTCCCGGCTGGAAAGCTTGCCACCCCGCTCGTTGAGGTACTCCCGCAACGTCATGCCGTCCACATACTCCATAACGATATATTGCAGATGGTCGTTGACCGAAACATCATACACCTTGACGATATTAGGATGGTTCAGCAGCGAGATGGCCTTGGATTCGTTTTTAAAGCGGCGCACAAGATCCGGGTCGTGCATATATTCCTGCCGCAGCACCTTGACAGCCACCACAGTCCCGGCGGGCACAGGGCCGTTCTGCCCCCGCATGACCGCCTTATACACATTGGCCATGCCGCCAGAGCCGATCAGTTCCTGCACCTCGTACAGGCCGTCCAGTCTTTTACCGATCAGGTTATCCATGGCGCACCTCCATCGGCTCTACCCCCACCAGCAGGGCGGTGATGTTGTCCGGGCCGCCGTTTTCGTTGGCGGTGCGGATCAAAATATCCGGCAGATCGTAAAAAGACCCGCTGCGCAGCAGCTGTTCCAGCTGTTCGGTGGGCACGGCATTGGTCAGTCCGTCCGTGCACAGCAGCAGAACATCCCCTGCCCGCAGCGCCACGGTGGTAAACTCCGGCTCCAGCCGGTAATCCACGCCCAGCGCCCGGGTGATAATGTTTTTCTGCGGGTGATGCTCTGCCTGTTCCTGCGTAATAGTGCCGCAGTCCACCAACTCCTGCACATAGGAGTGGTCGTGGGTCAGCTGCGCCAGCTTACCGTCCCGGTACAGATAGGCGCGGGAATCGCCCGCATGGCTCAGATAGACCTTGCCGCCGCGCACCAGAGCACAGACAGCGGTGGTGCCCATACCGGCCAGAGATTCCTCCCGCAGTGCCTTCTGGAACACATAGCGGTTGGCGCTGAGCAGCGCCTTTTTTAAAAAGGTCTCCTCTTCGCCGGGGATGCACTGGCTGTACTGCTCCTGAAAGCAGCGCTCGATGACGCTGCACGCACACTGCGAGGCTTCCCGCCCGCCGCGTGCGCCGCCCATGCCATCGCATACCAGCGCCCAAGCTGCATCGCCGGGCAGTTCCCCGGCACGGTAGTCGTCCTGATTGTCCTGCCGGACGCGTCCTACATCCGTTTTTCCTGCAAGTTTCATAGGTTTCTCCCTCTATTTAGGCCTTGCCGTTCATTTCGTCACGGCGCAGCTGGCCGCAGGCGGCACTGATCTCGCTGCCAAGGCGGCGGCGCACCGTAGCGTTTACGCCAAGGCTTTCAAGCTTTTGCTGAAACCGGCGCACATTGGCTGCATCCGTAGCAGAATACGGACTGCCGTCCACCGGGTTGATGGGAATCAGATTGACATGCGCGCCCATGCCCCGGATCAGGTCTGCCAGCTGCTTTGCGCAGACATCAGAATCATTGACACCGCGCACCATGGAATATTCAAAGCTGACCCGGCGGCCGGTGGTCTCCTGATACCGGCGCACGGTCTGGATCAGCTGCTCCACCGGGTAGGCATCGTTGACCGGCATCATGCTGCTGCGGATCTGGTTAGTGGGTGCGTGCAGCGAGATGGAAAGGGTGAGCTGCAGCTTTTTCTCCGCCAGCTGGTCGATCTTAGGTACAAGGCCGCAGGTGGAAAGGCTGATATTGCGCATCCCGATATTTACGCCCTCGGGCGAGGTGATATTCTCCAAAAAGCGCATAACTTCGTCAAAGTTATCCAGTGGTTCGCCAATGCCCATGAGCACGATGTGCGAGATGCGCTCGCCGATATCCTTTTGGGCGGTGTAGATCTCGGAGCAGATCTCGCCTGCTTCAAGGTTGCGCACCCGCCCCGCCTGCGTGGAAGCGCAGAACCGGCAGCCCATGCGGCAGCCCACCTGCGTGGACACGCACACGGTATTGCCGTAGTGGTAACGCATGACAACGGTCTCGATGCAGTTGCCGTCCGCCATGCGCAGCAGATACTTCACGGTGCCGTCCTTGGCCTCCTGACGGCGTTCGATCTGCGGTGCAGCGATATAAAAGGTTTCTTCCAGCTTTGCCAGCAGGGCCTTGGGCTGGTCGGTCATGGCAGAAAACTCGGTGACCAGCTTCTGGTGTACCCAGTGGAAGATCTGCTTTGCCCGGAAGCCCGGCTGTCCCAGCGCCTTCAGTTCAGCAGTCAATTCTGCCAGCGTCAGGGAAGAAATACAGCGTTTTTGTTCCATTCTGTTCTCCTATAAGAGGATACGACCCACAAAGGTCGTGCTTATTGCGTTGCGGCGGCTTTTTGCAGCACGCACAGGAAAAAGCCATCCATGCCGGTGCGGGTGGGCACCGAAAGGCAGCCGTGCTCTTCTGCCGTCATTCCGGCGGGCAGCGGAACATCCGGTGCGCAGACCGTAAATTCCGGGTGACGCTGTAAAAAAGCTGCGATCTGCTGCTGATTTTCTGCTGGGTCGATGGTGCAGGTGGAATAGACCAGCCGCCCGCCCGCCTTGAGCAGCGCCGCAGCAGTATCCAGAATTGCCGCCTGTGTAGCAAGCAGCTCTGCCTGCCGGGCAGCTTCCAGCTTTTTATAGCGCAGATCCGGCTTTTTTGCCAATATGCCCAGACCGCTGCAAGGCACATCCGTCAGGATGCGGTCTGCCATGGGCAGTGCGGGGTTCAGCTTGGTGGCATCATTGCACAGGGTGTGCACCCCGGCAAAGCCCATGCGGTCCACGGCAGCGCGGATCAGCCCAACACGGTTCTCTGCTGCATCGCAGCTGTACAGTTCTCCCGTGCCCTGCATCTGCTCGGCCAGCAAAATGGTCTTGCCGCCGGGGGCTGCGCACAGATCCAGCACCGTCTCGCCGGGAGCTGCGCCCACGCAAAGAGCCGCCAGCTGGCTGGCCTGTCCCTCCACATGGTAGTACCCCTGCCGGAACAGTTCGTTATCTGCCGGACTGCCCGCAAACCGTGCCAGCACACTGCCGGGCACGATGCCCTGCCGCACCTCTGCTGCGCCCTGCTCCGCAAGCAGCGCACACAGCTGTGCAGCGCTGGCCTTGAGGGGGTTGGCACGCAGGCTGGTCAGACCTCCATCGGCCTGATAGGTCAGGATGCCCAGTGCCTCGTCCAGGTAGTTTTTGTGGAGAAATTCTGCCACATCCCGCCCGGCAGAGCCCAGCACCATCAGGCGCTGGATCTCGTCTTTAAAGACGGCAGCGTCCAGATCAAAACCGCAGGCCTTGCGCAGCACGGCGTTGACAAGGCCGGAGGCGCTGGATTTTTTAAAGGTGCGGGTCAGTTTTACCGCCTCGTTCACCGCTGCGGAGACAGGCACCTGCATATAGCGTGCCTGCGCCAGTGCAGCGCGCAAAATTTCCCGCACGGGTGCATCCAGCTTTGCCAGACCCTTGGGCAGAAACTGCTCCAGAATATAGTCCAGCGTGCCTCGATGCTCTAGCACGGTGTAGAAGATGGCACTTGCAAAGGCCTTATCCCGGCCTTCCAGCTTCTGGCGCTTGAGCTCAGCGTCCAGCACCAGATTGGAAAAGCCGTCCTGCTCCTGCCGTACCAGCGCGGCGACTGCCGCCGCACGCGGATTTGCCGCCATCAGAGGCTATCCCCCGTCTTCAGGCGCAGACCCGCTGCAAAGGCGGTGCCGTCCATGGACTTTTTGCCCTCCGGCACGACCTCCAGCAGCTGGATGGCACCTTCGCCGCAGGCTACGGTCAGGGGCTTTGTGGCCAATACCGTGCCGGGGGCTTCGCCGTTGGCAGCTGCCACGCGGCAGGACATCACCTTGAGCTTTTTGCCGCCAGAGGTGATGAACCATGCACCCGGCCAAGGATTCATGCCGCGCACCCAGTTGTGGATGTGGGCAGCAGAGTCGGTCAGGTGGAACTCTGCCATCTCTTTGTTCAGCATAGGGGCAAGGGTGGCGTTTTCGTGCTGCTGTTGCACAGCCGTCAGAGTACCGGCAGCGATCTGGGGAATGGTCTCGCACAGAGCTTCGGCGCCCACGGCGGTAACCCGGTCGAACAGTTCGCCGCTGGTCTCCTCGGGGGCGATGGCGATTTTTTTGCAGTACAGCACATCGCCGGTATCCAGACCCTCGTCCATCTGCATGATGGAAACGCCGGTCTCGGCGTCACCGTTCAGCACCGACCACTGCACCGGGGCGCTGCCGCGATACTTCGGCAGCAGCGAAACGTGCAGGTTGATGCAGCCATAGCGGGGCATTTCCAGCACAGACTTTGGCAGAATGCAGCCATAGGCCACCACCACGATCAGCTCCGGTGCAAGGGTGCGGATATTTTCATCCTCGCTGCCGTCCCGCAGGGTGCGGGGCTGGAACACGGGCGTGCCGTGCGCCAGTGCAACCTCCTTGACCGGCGGTGCGGTGAGCACCTGCTTGCGGCCGACCGGCTTATCCCGCCGGGTATACACGGCACAGATCTCATGCCCGGCGGCATACAGGGCTTTCAGGCACTCGGCAGCAATATCCGGCGTGCCCATGAACAAAATGCGCATCAGTTGTTTCCTTTCGCTTCGCGGGCGGCCTTTTTGCCTTCCTCGGTATCCTCATAGAAGTACTCGCTGGATTCCATGATGGTGATGCCGTCCAGATGGTCATTCTCGTGCTGGATGCAGCGGCCCAGCAGACCGTCAGCTTCCAGCTCGAACCATTCGCCGTGGCGATCCTGTGCGCGTACCTTAACGGCAACCGGGCGGGTCACCGCGCCGTTGTGCCCCGGGAAGGACAGGCAGCCCTCGTAGGCGGTCTCCTCTTCCTCAGAAACGGCAAGGATCTCGGGGTTGACGAAATCAATGAACTTGTACTCGTAATCCTCGGGGATCTCCTCCGGGGCATCGGTGGTGTCCCACACCACGAACAGGCGGCGCATCATGCCCACCTGCGGGCCTGCCAGACCCACGCCGTCGGCGGCGATCATGGTCTCACGCATATCGTCCAGCAGGGTGGCCAGACGGTCGTCAAAATTGGTCACAGGGCGGCAGACCTTGTTCAGGATGGGGTCGCCTTCTTTAACAATGTTACGGATAGCCATAATGGTACCTCCAGTTTTATCAGATGTCACCGTCCGAGTGCAGGTCTACCACGACCGATGCTTTGGACGGCAGTTTTTCTTTTTCATACAGTGCCAGCGCCGCCCGCACAAGGTCGCGGAAGCGGCGGTCGTTGCGGCACTTGACGGTGAGCTTATAGCGGTAGGTGTCGTTGATTTTTTCAATGCTGCCGGGCGTAGGGCCCAGAATGCGCAGGGGCAGATCCGGCTGCTTGGCAGCCTGCTGCCCTAAAAGCGCCGAGAACCGGGCAGCGGCGCACGCCACCTCGTTTTCCTTTGCACCGGCAAAGCCGATGACGCACAGCCCGCAGAAGGGCGGGTACAGGCCAAGCCTGCGGTAGGAAATCTCCTGCTCGTAGAAAGCATCGTAATCCTGCGCAGCAGCAAGGGTGAGCACCGGGTTGTCCGGGTCTGTGGTCTGGATGATAGCAAAGCCGGGCTCTTTTGCGCGCCCGCTGCGTCCCACCACCTGCGTGATCAGGCTGAACACGTTCTCGTATGCCCGGAAGCCCTGCGCGAACAGCAGTGAATCAATGCCCAGCACGCCCACAAGGGTCACATCCTCAAAGTCCAGACCTTTCGCCACCATCTGGGTGCCCACCATGATATCGTATTCATGTGCTGCAAATTTGGCAAGCAGCTTTTCGTGGGCGTCTTTGGCGGCGGTGGAGTCCTGATCCATGCGCAGCACCCGCGCCTCCGGGAAGAGCCTTGCCAGTTCCTCCTCGGCCTTTTGGGTGCCGAAGCCCCGGTATTGCAACTTGCCGCCGCAGGCCGGGCAAAGGGTGGGCGGCGGCTCCTGCTGGGAGCCGCAATAGTGGCACAGCACCTTATGCGCTGATTTGTGGTACACCATGGGCACACTGCACTTGGGGCACTTGAGCACCTCGCGGCAGTCCTCGCACTGGGCGATGGTCTGGTAGCCACGGCGGTTGAGCAGAAGGATGGTCTGCTTTTCCGCCTCCAGATTGCGGCGGATAGCATCCTCCAGCGCAAGGCTGATCTCCCGGGGGTTGCCCGCTGCCAGCTCTGCCCGCATATCCACGATCTGCACGCTGGGCAGCGGGTTGCCGCCGTAGCGCTTGGTCAGGCGCACCAGCTGGGTGCGGCCGTTCTGTGCCGCATAGAAGCTCTCGGTGCTGGGGGTGGCGCTGGCCAGAAGCAGCAGTGCACCGTTTTCAGCGGCACGCTGCCGGGCAACCTCGTGGGCAGAGTAGCGCGGTGCGGATTCCGACCGGTAGGTGTGCTCCTGCTCTTCGTCAATGATGATAAGGCCGATATTTTCCAGCGGCGAAAACACCGCGCTGCGAGTGCCTACCACGATATCTGCGCCGCCGTCCTGGATCATCTGCCATTGCAGCAGACGCTCGGTGTGGTTGAGCGCAGAGTGCTGCACTGCCACACGGCGGCCAAACTGTCCTTTTAACCGCAGGATCATCTGCGGGGTCAGGCTGATCTCCGGCACCAGCACCAGCGCCTTGCGGCCAAGCTCCAGACAGCGGGAGATCAGCTTTAAAAATACCAGCGTCTTGCCGCTGCCGGTCACGCCGTACAGCAGTGCGGAATGGGGTGCGGTATCTTCTAGCTTCGGCAGCAGCGTATCGTAAGCAATCTGCTGCTGTTCGGTAAGAGTAATGGGGTCGTTGCGTAGCGGGATGGAGGCGTACAGGTCGATGGACTTATTCACCTTGCTGCATTCCAGCACACCCTTGGTGCACAGGTTATCCAGCACCGCACGGCTGATGCCCTTATCCTCCAGCTCGTTCAGGGTGCGAGGGCCGCCGCTCAGCAATGCCACCGCCGCCAGCTGTTTTGCCGTAGGCTTTGGCTTTTGCGGCAGCGTGCCCACCAGCTTATAGGCGTTTTCGGTGTGGCGGGTAAGCTGCTTTTGCAGCACCGGGGTCACACCGTCTGCCGCCACGGCGGGCTTATACTGCGCACCATAGGGAATGACCGCCTTGACGGCCTCGTAGTAGGTGCAGAAGGTGCGTTCCTTTAAAAAATGCACCAGCCGCAGCAGTTCCGGGGTCAGGCAGGCTGAGGCCGGGGCTACATCGAACAGATATTTCAGTTTGGAGTGCTCCGGCTCGGCATCGCAGGCCAGCACCACGCCCATGCGGGCGCGGCTGCCTTTGCCAAAGGGTACCAGCACCATGCTGCCCAGACGCACTGCATTCTGGTGCTCCGGCAGAACGGCGTAGGTATACAGCTTATCAAAATGGAAGGTCGCATTGCTGACGGCAACGCCTACCGTTTTGGGCATTCGTCCAACTCCTTCAACGCTTGATTTTTCAGCCCTGCAGCCCAGCACGCTGGCAGATGACCTGATACAGCTCTGCGGCGCAAGGCTCGATCTGGTTGTTGACCAGCTTTACGGTAAACTTATCCTGCTCGGCCAGCTCCTGCCGGGCGGTAGCGAGACGCTCCTGAATGCTTTCCTCGGTCTCGGTGCCGCGGCCGCGCAGACGGTGCTCCAGCTCCTCCACAGAGGGCGGCAGCAGGAACACGGTGGTAGCGCCCGGGAACATCCGGCGGATATTGGCAGCGCCGTGCACGTCGATGACCAGCACGACCACCTTGCCGGCCTCCAGCCGCTTTTCCACCTCAGACTTCAGGGTGCCGTAGTAGTTGCCGTTATAGAAGTTGTGCTCCACCACCTGATCGTTTTCCAGCAGCTGCTGGAACTGCTCACGGGTGCGGTAGTAGTAATCCACGCCCTCCTGCTCACCGGGGCGCGGGGTGCGGGTGGTGGCAGAGACGGTCTTTTCGATCTCGGGGTGTGCCTCGCGCAGTGCCTTGACCACGCTGTCCTTGCCGGTACCGGCTGCGCCGGAAACTACAAACAGAAATTTATCATTCGCCATGAGATGCTTCTTCCTCCATTGATGCTCTGCCCTCCTGCCCGGCGGCACGGCTTGCCACCGTTTCGGGCTGAAGGGCGGACAGCACGACATGATCGGAGTCCATGATGAGCACCGCCCGGGTGCTGCGGCCATAAGAGGCATCGATCAGCATCCCGCGTTCGCGTGCTTCCTTCACCAGACGCTTGACCGGTGCAGAGTCCGGGCTGACGACTGCCACCACGCGCCCCGCACTGACCATATTGCCAAAGCCGATGTTGATGAGTTTCATAGGCTCCTCCACAACATATTATTCCAGATTCTGGATCTGTTCGCGGATCTTTTCGATCTCCGCCTTCATATCCACCACGATGCGGGTAATATCCAGATCCTGACACTTGGAACCGATGGTATTGGTCTCGCGGTTCAACTCCTGCGTCAGGAAATCCAGCTTGCGGCCCACGGGCTCGTCCAGCTGCAGGATATCGCGGTACTGCGCAATGTGGCTGCGCAGACGGACAGTCTCCTCATCCACGGCAGTCTTATCGCCAAAGATAGCAGCCTCGGTCAGCACACGGGCGTCATCAATGTCACGATCCTGCAGGATGACCTTGAGTTTCTCGTACAGGCGGTTGGTGTAGTTTTCTACCCGGCCTGCACTCAAAGCTTCCACCTTGCCGACACACTCTTCCAGAAACACAAGGCGGCTTTCCACGTCTGCCTTCATCTTGGCCCCCTCGGCGGCGCGCATCTCCACAAAACGATCCAGTGCCTGTGCGGTGACGGCAGACACATCCTGCCACAGCTGCTCCTCGTCCACATCGGCGTGGCGGGTGGTCAGCACATCCGGGAAGCGGGTCAGAACGGCGGTGGATACATCATTTTTGACCCCCAACTGCTCGGACAGGTCCCGCATGGCCTGCTGATAGCTGCGGGCAAGTTCCATGTTGACGGCGACCACGGTATCCGCTGCGTCCACGTTTTGCACAGTCATGCTAAGCTCCACCTTGCCGCGGGAGATCCGCTGGTTGAGCTGTTTTTTCAGGCGACTGTCCAGAGAACTGCAGGTGCGCGGGATGCGGGAGGAATACTCGAAATAGCGGGAGTTCACGCTGCGCAGTTCCACAGTGATCTCGCGGCCATTGAGCACGGCAGTCCCCCTGCCGAAACCGGTCATGCTTAAGATCATACTAGCTCCTATTCTTTTGCGGTTTAACTTCGGTTTTCTGTATAGGTATCCGCTTTGGGCACATAAACCCATGTTACGATACATATAGCATCATTTTACTATTCTTTTCTGAAAAATTCAAGGTGCAGACTGCATCCGCGCAAAAAACACAATTGCCGTTTTTCTGCCGCCGCGCACACGGTAACAGCCAAAATAACATGGCTGCGGCAGATACTTAAATATTATAGAAAAAGCGTCCTGAAATGATTCACAAACAGAATCATCTCAGGACGCTCGTATCAGTTCGTTTTATAAACGCAGGTCACACTGGTTTGCAGGATATCTGCGTTGAGCAGCGTGCGCTCCACCCAATGGATATTGTCGGCAATAGTATCCAGAGAGACCTCGTATTCCCTGGCAATGCTTTCCATCGTGCGGTATTCGTAACGATAGATCAGGGTCAGGATGAGTTTATCCATCATGGAGATCTTGGTAAAGTGAGTCTTGCGCTTGTGCTCCCGACGGTAAGCCTCCTGCAGAGCCTTGAGCATCCGGTCAAATTCCAGCTTTGAAATGCCAAAATACAGTTGATAATCCTGTTCCTGAAACTCAGAAATGCGCTGCTCCGGGATGCTTCGCATAGCATTTTCCTCCACATCATTTGTTGTATTGTATAGGCTATATCAATCATTATAAAAGGTATTGGGCGGCAAGTCAATGTGTATGCGGAAGTTTTTCCGGTATTGTCTGACAGAGTACGTCTTACCCTTTTGCCGGATGCGCAAAAAGGGCTGCTACACAAAATGCTGTGCAGCAGCCCTGAAAGGAACCTATTTATCAGACAGGATGAGACTGGTTGGTGTAGTCCACATGATCGCCGTCCACGCCCTGCTTTTTGGCATTGCGCTTATCGAAGAACTTGGGTGCGACCTGCGGGAACATGGCGTAGGTCAGCACGTCCTCTTCCTGCGTAGCCCACTTGGCAGCTTCGGCCTTCAGCTTGTCCATCTCGGGAGCCAGCGTGTCGGCAAAGCGGCAGGTAATGGGCTGCTCATCGCCAAGGATCTTCTTGGTGAACTCGGGCTTGATGGGAGCGGGAGTCTTGCCGTAATCGCCGTGGACCAGACCCTTGAACTCCTTGGTGACCATCTTGTAGCGCTCGCCCATAATGACGTTGAACACGGCCTGCGTGCCAACGATCTGGCTGGTGGGGGTGACCAGCGGCGGATAGCCTGCATCCTCACGGACGCGGGGGATCTCGGCCAGCACTTCATCCAGCTTGTCTTCCTTGCCGGCATCCTTCAGCTGCTTGAGCATGTTGGAGAACATACCGCCCGGCACCTGATACAGCAGGGTGTTGGCGTCCACGCCAAGGCTCTTGGGGCTGATCTGACCGTTAGCGATGTACTTCTCGCGCAGCTTTGCAAAGTAGGCGCGCACGACATTCAGCTGCTTCAGATCCAGACCGGTGTCGTAGTCGGTGCCCTGCAGGGCAGCCACCAGGCTCTCGGTGGGCATATGGCTGGTGCCAAGGCTCAGGGGGCTCATAGCGGTATCAATGATGTCGGCACCTGCCTCGATGCCCTTGAGGATGGACATGGAAGCCAGACCAGCAGTGTAGTGGCTGTGGATATCCACAGGGATGCTGACAGTCTCCTTCAGCTTCTTGACCAGATCATAGCAGGTATAGGGGGTGAGCAGACCAGCCATATCCTTGATGCAGATGGAGTTTGCGCCCATCTCCTCCAAAGTCTTGGCGTAGGATGCAAAGTACTCGTTGTTGTGCACAGGGCTCAGGGTGTAGCTGATGCAGCCCTGTACATGAGCGCCCTCCTTGTTGGCAGACTTGATCGCAGTCTGCAGGTTGCGGGGGTCGTTCAGTGCATCAAAGATACGGATGACGTCGATGCCGTTGGCAACGGACTTCTGTACAAAGTACTCCACAGCGTCATCTGCGTAGGGACGGTAGCCCAGCATATTCTGGCCGCGGAACAGCATCTGCAGCTTCTGGTGCGGCAGCTCCTTGCGCAGGATGCGCAGACGCTCCCAAGGATCCTCGTCCAGGAAGCGGATGCAGCTGTCGAACGTAGCGCCGCCCCAGCACTCCACGGAGAAGTAGTTGATCTTGTCCATTTCGGGCAGGATGGGGCGCATTTCGTCCATGGTCATACGGGTAGCCAGCAAAGACTGGTGCGCATCACGCAGGACGACCTCGGTCACCTTGATCGGCTTTTTTGCCATGGTTGTCACCTCTTCCTTAGTTCATGGAAACCAGAACGTCACCGGAGTTGACGGTATCGCCCTTGTTCACGTTGATGGAAGCCACGGTGCCATCCTGCGGAGCAACGATCTCGTTCTCCATCTTCATAGCCTCGAGGATGACCAGCACGTCACCGGCCTTGACAGAAGCACCGGCAGCGACCTTGACATCCAGAATGTTGCCGGGCATGGGAGCCTTGACGGTAACAGCACCGGCTGCACCGGCGGCTGCCTTGGGAGCAGCTGCGGGAGCGGGAGCGGCCTTGGGTGCGGCGGGTGCTGCAACGGGAGCAGCAGCAACAGGAGCAGCGCCTGCGGCAGTTTCCTCAACGGAAACGCTGTAAGCAACACCATTGACAGTAATATTGTAGTACTTCATGGAAGGATCCTCCAATTCAAAATCGAACTCAATTAACTTACATTCGGACGCTTACAGGGCCATATTGCCATGCTTCTTGGGCAGGCGGGCAGCGCGCTTGGTGCTCAGCAGCTCCAGTGCAGCCACAACGCTGGCACGCACATTGGCGGCATCGCAGCTCATATCGGCAGCACCGGCAGCCACTGCGCTGGCAGCGCTGCACACCTCAGCGGTGTAGGCAGCAGCCTTGGCCTTGGTGGCGGCAATGATGTTGTCGGAAGCATCGATCTCGTCCTTGTACAGCACGCTGACAGCGGCGCTGGGCTCCAGTGCGCTGACGGTGCAGCCGGTCACAGCGATGCGCAGGTCGGCAGCAGCCAGAGTGGTGTACACAGGGCCCACAGCCTTACCGGCCAGCACTGCCACCTTTGCGGTGGTAGCATCGGCGTAGGTAGCGGCCAGACGGGCAGCCTCGCGGATGCCGCCAGCCACGTCATCGGTAACGCTGGGCACAAAGCCCTCGGTATCCACGATGGTGACCACAGGCACGCTGAAGGCATCGCACAGGCGCACAAAGCGGGAAGCCTTGGCTACGCAGTTGTGGCACAGCTGCTTGCCGGTTGCCACAACACCCACGGCATTGCCGCCGATGGTTGCAAATGCGGTGTAGACAGACTTGCCAAAGCCTGCATACAGCTCCACAGCGCTGTCCTTGTCGATCACAGCGGCAGCGGCCTTTGCGGGCTCGGCACCGGCAGCCAGAACAGCGGTGGGCTGCTCAAACTCGAAGATCGCCGGGCCGGTCAGGTTGTTGGCGGGCAGCAGACCCACGATGTGAGCAGCCTTTTCAGCAGCCTCTGCGGCATCGGCAGCCACGATGGAGGCTACGCCTGCCTTGGCGGCAGCTGCGGCGCTGCCTGCATCGGCGACCTTATCGCCCTTGGCAGCGGAGGTGAACGGAGCGGTGAAGAACAGCTCTGCGCCCTCGGCCATGATGCAGACATCTGCGTTGGCAGCGCTCAGAGTGCTGGTGCCGCCGCAAACACCCAGAACAACGGCCACCTGCGGAACAACACCGGAGACCTTTGCGATCTGTGCATTCAGCTTTGCGCTGGCGGTCAGAACATCCAGACCCTCGGCCAGCTTTGCGCCAATCGAGTTATAGAAAGTGACCACCGGGCAGCCGGTCTGTGCAGCCATTTCCAGAACTTTGATGTTCTTTTCAACATCCTTTACGGTGACAGCCTCGCCGTTCTGGTAAACAGCGTAAGCCTGCTGACCTGCTGCATAGCCGCAGGCAGCGCTCACTGCACCATCAGCAAACAGCGCAGTGTACTCCCCGTCATCGAAGAACTTGGCGAGGATTTCTCCCTTATTGATCTTTGAAGCCATAATTAGACCTCCTGGTTGTCTGTGTGAGCTTTCAAAATTATATTTATTATACAGAAGCTGGCAAAAAAATGCAAGGGATTCTATAAAAATCCATGTAATTCAACATCCATCGCTTATGGATACTCAATTTTTTAACGATTCATCGTTTCGCGTGTTTTATCCGGGCAAATGCTTTCATAGATCCTTTTTGCGGATGTAGAAATTTTTCCAGTTTTTTTGGCGAAACTGCACCCGCCCGTTGCGTTTTCTTTCCGTTGCATTTATGTTACACTATATTAAAATATTAAAAAATCATAATTGCCGGGCAGGCTGCCAAACTGTACCTATGCGGCGCACTGCGCATGCGAAAAAGCCCGGTAAAAATGCAAAAGAGGTTGAAGCTATCTTGAAGCGATTTTCCGCAAGGCTCCGGCAGCAGGAGCAGACCTACCGTTCCCTGCACAATGCCACCCGTTCCCTGTTTTCGCCAAAGGGGCGGGTCTTTCTGTTTTTTCTGTTGTTTTATAAGGTACTGACAAATCTTTTATTTGTGCCAGCATTACAGCTGATCTGGGCGCTGACGCTGCGGTTCGCGCCCATCCGCTACCTCAACAACAAGACCGCATCCCGCATCTTTGCCTCCCCTGCCATCATTGGGTGCATCGCCGTGCTGGCGGTGCTGGCAGCCTTCTGGAGCCTGTACGAGGTCGCCGCAATGCTGCAGCTATTGACGCGGGTGCGGCACGGTGAGCCACTGCGGGTGGGGGCGGTGTTCCGGGATGCCTTTTGCAGCCTTGTGCGGGTGTTTCTGCCGCAGAATCTCCCGCTGCTGCTGTATGGCGCTGCCCTGATCCCGCTGACGAACTTTTTCCTTGCCGCAAACCATCTGACCCAGTTTGCCGTGCCGGAATATCTCTGGGGACTGCTGAAGGCTCGTTCCTCCAATCGTTTTCTATTTGCTCTGGCGATGCTTTTTGTACTGGCACTGCTGTTGGACGGACTTGTGGTACTGCCAAAGTTCCTGCTGGAACGCAAAAGCTTTGGCTGCGCGTTTGTGGAAAGTCTGCACATTTTGCGCAGCCGTGCCGGGCAGCTGCTTGCACTGGCACTGCGCTGGATGCTGACCGCAGCTGCGCGCACCGGGCTGATGCTGCTGTGCGGAGCAGCGCTGTTCTACTGCGTCATTCTTGGTGTCGGCTTTGCCAGCACCGCCGCTCTGCTGGCACTTTCCCGCGCGGCGCTGCTGATCGAGCTGCCGTTCCTTTGCCTGCTCATGGACTGTGCCATGACCGCGGCACAGAGCACCCTTATAGAGGCAGTGTATGAAATGACCCGGCAGTCCGATGCAGCACAGCCGACCGTTTGCGGTGCATCCCCTGCCCCGCACCGTGAGCAGATGGTACTGGCCGGGATGATGGCCTGTGCTGCGCTTGTTACCTGCGGCGTGGCGGCGGTCTACCTGCTGTTCCCGCAAACACAGCCGCTGCAAAGCGTGCTGGGACTTGCCGACCCGGTGATCACCTACCACCGGGGCTATTCCTCCCGTGCGCCGGAGAACACCATGGCAGCCTTCGAAACGGCGCTGGAGCACGGCAGCCCCCGCATTGAACTGGACGTACAGATGACCGCTGACGGCGTAGCCGTAGTGACCCACGATACCAGCCTGCGCCGATGCACCGGCTGCAACGCCAACATCTACGACCTGACCTATGCACAGGTACAGCAGCTGGATGCCGGGCGCTGGTTCCATCGGCAGTTTACAGGCTCCTATATTCCCACGCTGGAAGAGGTGCTGGCGCTGTGCAAGGGCAAGGCAGAACTGAACATTGAGATCAAGCCCAGCACCTTTACGCCGACCTTGGAGGCTGAAACGGTGCGGCTGATCCACGCATACGACTACGGCGCGGACTGCGTGGTCACCTCTCAAAGCTACGAGACCCTGTGCAAGGTGAAGGAGCTGGACCCGGACATTACCACAGGGTATATTCTGGCGCTGGGCGTGGGCACCTACTACGACCTGCCTGCCGCAGACTTTTTCAGCGTGGAATCCACCTTTATCACCGCCGGTATGGTGCAGCAGATCCATCTGCGGGGCAAGACCATCTCTGCATGGACCATCAACCGCCAGCAGGATGCGGAAAAGCTGCTGCAGCTGGGCGTGGATGACCTGATCACCGACAAGCCTGAGATCATTGCGCCGCTGCTGGCACGGGACAAGGCACTGGATAACCGTCTGCTCTGGCTGCGGGATCAGATTCAGGAGTTGTTTGCCGCCCCGGACGCTGAAGAAGCGATGGATGTGGAGGAGACGATCGTGGACGCTATTGAGGATCCAGAAGAAGTTTTGGACGAAGCATAAACAAAAAGCTTTTTACAGCAAATACCGGGCAGTCTGCGGGCTGCCCAGTATTTGCATTTTCGCAAGCATACAAAAAGGAGCCGCAGCACCCTGTTACAGGTACTGCGGCTCCCCTTTTGTCTTTGGAAGTTTAAATTACTTCACCATGCTTGCAACTTCAGATGCGAAGTCGTCAGCACGCTTCTCCAGACCCTCGCCCTTGACAAAGCGGACGAACTTGACGATCTTGATCTCGCCGCCCAGATCCTTAGCGACCTTAGCGGTGTACTGAGCAACGGTCAGGTCGCCGTCCTTGACGAACTCCTGATCGACCAGGCAGTTCTCCTTGAAGAACTTCTTGATCTTGCCCTCGATCATCTTCTGCTTCACAGCATCGGGCTTGTTAGCGGTCTTGGGATCGCGAGCCATCTGAGCCAGCATGATCTCCTTCTCCTTGGCCACGACCTCAGCGGGGACAGATGCCTCATCGACATAGCCGGGGTTTGCAGCAGCGACCTGCATAGCGATGTCCTTGCCGTAAGCAACGAACTCGTCCTTAGCGTCGATGTCGTTGGTGGTCTCGAAGTTGACCAGAATGCCGTGGGTGCCGCCGCCGTGGACGTATGCAGAGCAAACGCCCTCGTAACGGGTGAAGCGGCGAACCTTGATGTTCTCCTTGATGACCAGGATCAGGTTCTTCAGAGCCTCGTCAACGGTCTCGCCAGCCTCGGTCTTGCAAGCCATCAGAGCCTCGACATCAGCGGGGTTCTGCTTCATGATGACCTTGGTGGCCTCCTTGACGAAGTCAACGAACTTGTCGTTCTTGGCAACGAAGTCGGTCTCAGCGTTGACCTCGATGACAACACCGACCTTGCAGGTGGGGCAGTAGTCAGCGTAGACCATACCCTCGGCAGCAACGCGGCTTGCCTTCTTGGCGGCGGTAGCCAGACCACGCTCGCGCAGGATCTCGATTGCCTTCTCGAAGTTGCCGTCAGCCTCGGTCAGAGCCTTCTTGCACTCCATCATGCCGCAGTCGGTCTGCTTGCGCAGTTCCATAACGTCCTTTGCAGAAATAGCCATTTTTGTTTTCTCCCTTACACGTTATTTGATTGGTTGCGGAATGGGAAATCAGGCGTTTGCTGCGTCCTCGGCGGGAGCGGCCTCCTGGTTGCCCTGCTTGCCTTCCAGCACAGCGTCAGCCATAGCGCCGGCGATCAGCTTGACAGCGCGGATAGCGTCATCGTTGCCGGGGATCACATAGTCGATCTCATCGGGGTTGCAGTTGGTATCAACGATAGCAACGATGGGGATGTGCAGCTTGCGAGCCTCAGCAACAGCGATGCGCTCCTTGTGAGGATCGACGATGAACATAGCCTTCGGCAGGGTCTTCATGTTCTTGACGCCGCCCAGATACTTGTCCAGCTTCTCCATCTCCAGCTCCAGCTTAGCAACTTCCTTCTTGGGCAGCAGGTCGAAGGTGCCGTTCTCCTTCATGTTAGCCAGCTGCTGCATACGGTCGATGCGCTTACGGATGGTGCGGAAGTTGGTCAGCATACCGCCCAGCCAGCGAGCGTTGACATAGTGCATGCCGCAGCGCAGAGCCTCGTCACGGATGGACTCCTGAGCCTGCTTCTTGGTGCCGACGAACAGGATGTCGCCGCCCTCAGCTGCAACTTCCTTCACGTAGTTGTAAGCCTCGTCCAGCTTCTTCACGGTCTTCTGCAGGTCAATGATATAGATACCATTGCGCTCGGTGAAGATGTACTTAGCCATCTTGGGGTTCCAGCGGCGGGTCTGGTGACCGAAGTGCACACCTGCCTCGAGAAGCTGCTTCATAGAAACGACTGCCATAATAAAATACCTCCAGATATTGTTTTGCCTCCGCACACCATGATCTGCGCGGTACATCGGGTATCGGCAGACTGCCCTCAACCCAAAAGGGCACAAAAGGGCATAGTGATGCGTGTGTAATGCTTTGTTATAATAGCACAAAAAGAATGCGGTTGCAAGTAGTTTTCTCTGTTTTGTATAAAGAAATGCTTACTTTTTCTCTTATTTGCCCGTATTCATCCCGCTCAGGCCTGCAACACCCATGCGGTCAAGGGCGTATCCCTTGCCGAACATCAGGTCGTATTGCAGCATCCAGTGCTCGTTTGTCCAGCGCTGCTGGAACTCCGTGGGCTGCTGGGTGGTGGTGCCGTCCAAGTTCATGGTGGTGCCGCGGGTGCAGCTGCGGCTGGCCACCCGCAGCTGTCGGTTGAGGAACTGGAAGTACAGCGGCTGCTCCAGCCCGAACAACTCCATCATCACCGGGGAGATATCGTAAGCGGCAATGGTGCCCAAGTCCACCTGCTGCTGGCTGTAATTCGACCACATCAGCAGCGTGGTCTGGTGCAGACGGGGGTCGGTGCTGGAGCCGCTTGCGTAGCCGGTGGTGGTGTAGACATCGTAGTTGGAATCGATGGGGTTATAGTGGTCGCCCCAGAACACCAGAATGACCGGCTCGTCCACCTGAGAGAAGTATGCCGTCAGCTTGCCCAGCATAGCGTCTGCATCCCGAATGCCGGTAGCGAAATCTTCCAGCGCACCCACGGTGCTGCTCTTGAGCCCCACCGGATGGGATACGACGTGCACCCGCTCGTCGTCCGGGTAGTTGTCTCTATTATAATTGGTATGGTTCTGCATGGTGACCGCATGCAGGAAGATGGGCTTATCAGAGGAAGTGCTCATCTTTTCGTACTGCTGAATGATCTGGTCGGCCATGGAGTCATCGGTCACAAGGCCGCTGGTCCAGTAGTGCTTGCGCACCTTGGTCACGCCGTGCATATCTTCCAGACTGATAAAATCGCTGAAGCCGAGGTTGGGATAGGCCTTATCGCGGCTCCAGTATTTTGCCCAGAAGCAGTGCACCGCAGCGGTCTGGTAGCCCTTGAGCTTGAGGTAATTGGGCAGGGCGAACATGGGCTTTGTGACGTGCTGCTGGTAGGGCTTGCTGCCGCTGGGCAGGAAGGACACCGAGTAGCCGGTCAGGGCTTCAAACTCCACGTCACAGGTGCCGCCGCCAAAGCTGGGGCTGTATGCCCTGCCGTAGGCGCTGGTCTGCTGCAGAGCGTGGAGGTTCTGCGATACATCGGTATCAAAGGTGATGCCGTACTGCTCCAATTCGGAAACATCCCAGTAGGACTCGTCCATCACATAAATAATGGTAGGCTGCTTTGCCTGCTCCTCCTTGGGGGTGGTGGCGGCATAGCTGCCCGCGTACATGGGACCGGTGGAGAATTTTTCGCTCTCGGCCACGTTATCCAGAATATCATCCACTGCCTGCTCCGAGTAGCCCTCGGGCTTGTCGATCTCCAGATTGGTGAGGTTGGTCATAAAACCGGTAAGTACACCGTAGTAACGATAGTAGCGGTCCTGCATCCACGCATCCGGCGTGATGCCCAAGACCTGCGTAACTGCGGGCTGTAAATAAACGCCGAAAACCAGCAGACACAGCGCCGCTGCCGAAGCGCCGGTGCCCGCAAGCCTTGGCAGCCAGCGCTGGCGCAGCCGCCCGCGATAAACAAAGAAGCTTGCCACCATCAGTACCAGAACCAGCACAATGGAGACCACCATGCTGGTCTGGAGTTTAATTCCGGCGGCAGAAGCCACACCGGCGGCCTCGGACACCTGCATCAGATCCCACGGCAGAAAGGGCTCGCCCCGCAGCTGCATGGTATAGAAGTTTACCGCGCAGGGTGCGCAGCCCAGAACCGCCATGCCCAGCGTAGCAAGCGGCGGGATGCGCAGCACCCAGTCCAGCAGTTCCCACACCAGAAACAGCAGCAGCCATGCCAGCAGATACGCCCCGAAATGGGGGAAAATGAAGCTGATAAAGGTATCAGCGGTCAGCGACCCGCGTGCGATCCACTCGCCCAGCAGCAGTACGATAAGAGAAGCTGCCGCCGGGAAGAGCATCCGCAGGGCCAACAGCGGTTTGGATGTTTTCATAGTCGATATCCCTTTCCACGTCCCGAACCCTATTTCCAAAGCGGCTGTGCTATTTGCACAAGCCTTTCGTGCCTATTATAGTCACTTTGCTGAAAATGTCCATTCATGATTTTACAAAAATTAGTGTTTGATTTTTCAAAATATTCCCCTATTTTTCACAGACCAAGCTTTGCCCGCAGCTGCTGCCAGAAGCCGTGAGGTGCTGCCGGTGCTGCGGGCACAGCAGTATGCACCAGAATGGCGTCCGTGCCGATGGTCTCGATCTCCCGCCATGGGATCGTCAGGCTTTCGTCCCTGCCCAGCAACCCCAGCAGACGCGGCCTGCCCAGCAAGATCAGGCTTTGCAGCTGCGCCGTTGCGGGGTCAAATTCCAGATCGTCCGCGCGGCCAAGGCACACCCCCTGTTCCAGCTGAACGACCTCCTTCTCGCACAATTCCCGGATCGTCACGGCGCTCTCCCCTTTCTGCCACAGCATACGCCGGGGCTGCATTTTCTATGCCAAAGGGGTGGAAAGCCCCCGCCCGGTTGTGGTATACTATGGAAAACATCTAAAAAACATTCAATACAAGCGAGGCAGCAGTTATGTATAAAAGCATTATTTTTGATATCGGCGGTGTGCTAGTGGATTTTGACCCCAAGGAGTACTTGGTAGACCGGCTGTGTAACGCCGAAATGGAGGAGAAGGTCTACGATTTGACCTTTGGCAGCGAGGAGTGGCAGCTGCTGGACGCAGGCAAGCTTTCCCGCTACGATGGCAACCAGCGGATGCTGGAGCACGCCCGCACCGAGGGCTGTGCCTTTGAGGTGCAGGGCGTGCTGGACGACTGGATGCACATTCTGCGCCCGCGTCTGCGGATGCTGGAATTGGTGCGTCGGCTGAAGAACCACGGCTATTGCGTATACTACCTGAGTAATATTCCGCAGGATGTGCTGGAATTGTTGACCGAACGCGGCGTGCTGGCTCAGTTTGACGGCGGTGTAGCCTCCTGCGAGGTACAGGTCAACAAGCCCGACCCGCAGATCTACAAGGCCTTGCTGAAGAAATATCAGCTGAAGGCCAGCGAGTGCGTATTTATCGATGACAGACTGGAAAACGTGCAGGCCGCCTTTGCACTGGGCTTTGCAGGCATCCAGATGAAGGACAGCGTAGGCACGCTGATCCGCAGCCTTGCCACCTGTAATGTGACGCTGCGCTGAGCATTGATACCGTAAAACGCAGCCGCCCCTGCCGGAGAAGTTTCTCCGGCAGGGGCGGCTTTGCGTTGGCGGGGGACTTACTTTTCCTCGTAGCTCTGGCAGTAGTGCGGGGTCTCCACCTGCTGGGTGGTGCAGCTGCACTGCTCCGTCACCTTGATCTGCGGCAGATCACATTTGCAGCCGTCCACGTTGTGGCAGCACGCGCAGACATCACAGGTCACGCCGATGTTTTCCATGTTTATCACCTCTTTGTCCATAGGTTACCCCATGGACAAAGGGTTTATACATGGGTTTTATCCATTTGCCTTTTTTGCTTCCCGCTTGGACTTGAGTGTGACCGCCACGTGCCTGATAGACAATACCGGATGCACCGGCAGCATACGCGGGCCTGCCCAGCGCATAACAGCACGAATTTTCTCCCGCATTTCCGGTTTATAGCAATGGACTTTGCAGGCCGAACAGAAGGTCTTTGTTTCCATAAACGGGCACTTTTCAATGCGTGCAAGCGCATAATCGTGCAGCTGCTGACACTCCGGGCACAAAGCGCCTTTGGGGGTGCCATGCTGTTTGCGGCAGTAGAGTGCGATCATCTCGCTGACAAGCAGTTTTTCATCTGCACGCTTTTTATCCAAGTTTTTCGAAGCCTGCTGCATCGGGTCCATTCCTCCTGAGTGTTCTTATTCTCGTTTACGGCCTGACCGGATCGCAGCGCGGCGTACTGCACCGCGCAAAAACGCAAAGCCTAACGTAACACCAATTGCAGCAGCCATTTCCATACACACCGCCTTTACCAAAAACGGCAGGAGTTATCGGATGTTTCGTCCGCTTTCCCCTGCCGTAAATTCTTCGTTTTTACGATATTCTGTGCAAAGGCTGCTGCATTCTTAAAAGTTAGTAAATTCTAACTTTTATTTCTATAAAAATGCCGAAACACGGCAAGTTACAGTTTAGCGCAGCAAACCATTTTTGTCAAGAGAATTCTCCCCTTGCAAAGCTTACCAAGCAGCCAGATCTGCACCCAGCTTGCGGCAGGCAGCCTGCACATCATCATCGGGGGTTTCGTTGCAGATGAGCCCCTCCTCGCTGAACAGCTGTGCACCGTCATCCTGTACGCGCTGTGCCCAATCGCGCATCCACTGGCCGTCACCCCAGCCGTAGGAGCCAAACAGTGCGACTTTTTTACCGTTCAGCGAGCCTTCCAGTGCAGCAAACATGGGCTCGAACTCGCTTTCTTCCAGCTGCTCTGCACCCATAGCCGGGCAGCCAAAGGCCACCACGTCAAACTCTGCCAGCTTTGCGGGGGTCATCTCGGCGCAGGGCACGATGGTGCCGTTGGCGCCTGCACCCTCGGCGATGCAGTTTGCCATGGTCTCGGTGTTGCCGGTGGCGCTCCAGAATACGATTGCTACTTTGCTCATAAAACTCTACCTCTTTCTTTGTGTGTAGTTAGTTTTGTATAACTTTATGCTCTGTGAAAATGCGTCCGTATTTCATGACGCATTTTCGTAGTTAGTATTTTCTAACCATCAACAGGATACCACAGCCCTGCCCTGCTTGTCAAGGCATTGGCGCAATGTTTGCACAGTACAACAATACTGCCTTTTTCCAAAACACACAACGCGTGCATTTCAGCCGCCCAATACGCGGAAAGTCACCAGCAGTACCCCGTAGATGACCGGCTGGTGCAGCAGATACAGCAGCAGCGAGTGCCGTCCAAGCCAGCCCAGCGGCGGGCAGACCGAGCGGTGTAAGGGCTCCATGCGCTGCCGCCCTACAATGCCGTAGAGAAAGTACCCGACCCAGAACAGAAACAACCACGGCAGAAGGGCGAAATAATCCGTAGAATAGAAGCCCCACGGATAAAAACCAAAGTACGCTGTAACGTAGTTTGCATACAGTGCCTGCGGCAGCCAGAGGCACAGACTGCCAAAGCCCAGATAGCCTGCTGAGACATTGCGGGTCAGGGCAAACAGCACTGCCGAGACGGCAAGCCCCGCCACCGGGGGAATGCGTCGCAGCGGCTTTTCCAGCAGACCGGTCAGCAGCATAGCGCTGCCCAGCAGGGTCAGCACGCCAAAGACAACTCTGTCCTCCGGCATAAAAAGCAGCGTGACCGCCGTGACAAGCGCTCCTGCCCCAAACACCTGTGCGCCCCGGCGCAGGGTATGATGCCCCAGCTGCACGCAGAAGCCGGACAGCAGAATGAACACCCAGCAGATGCTCTGCTGCCACAGATGCCCGGGCAAACCATAATACCAGTCTGCCTGAATCCCGAACAGATTGACCAGATCCCAGCAGCCGTGATAGAGCATCATACTGATCAGATCCAGCCCGCGCAGCTCGTCCAGAAGGGCGTAGCGGCCAGAAGTGTTATTGTACTTCACGGCGTTCTCCTTCCTTTTTGTCACGCAGTTACACCGTTTTGCGGCGCAGCAGACTCATGGGCGGCAGCTCCGGGGTGGGCATGGTGTATTTTTCCATGGCGTGAGGAGTGCTTTCCACCCGCTCCCCTGCTTCGTTCTCGATCCATTCCGGGGTAAGTGCAATGCTGCGGCCGTCCGGGCACAGTGCCTCCAGCGTATCCCCAAGGCTCCATTTGCCGCGCTGCTGGCAGTGGGCGATGCCGTTTTCCCAGCTGTCCACCGTGCCCACGAACTCCCACTCGCGGATGTAGGTAGCGCTGTCGGTGGCCTGCTTTGCCTGCTCGCGGCCGAAATAGAAGCCGGGAGAGTAGTGCCGGTGGCTGGTGCGGGTAAGCTCCGCGTACACCTCCGGCGGCAGTTCAAAGTTATCGTTTGCCGGGTCGGCCAGATAGGTGTCCAGCGCCTTGCGGTAGGCGGCGGTGACGCTGGCAACATAGTAGAAGGTCTTGGCGCGGCCTTCGATTTTCAGGCTGTCCACGCCCGCCTTGCAGATCAGGTCGATGAAGGGCGCGGTGCACATATCGTTGGCGTTAAGGATGTAGCTGCCGTTCTCGTTTTCGCCGATCTCGTACAGCTGTCCGGGGCGGGTCTCCTCGCTCAGGTAGTACTTCCAGCGGCAGGGCTGGGCGCACTGGCCGCGGTTGGCGTCGCGCCCGGCCATGTAGTTGGACAGCAGGCACCGGCCGGACACGCTCATGCACATGGCACCGTGTACAAAGGCTTCGATCTCCAGCTCCGGCGGAGTCTTATCGCGCAGGATGGCAATATCCTGCAATGTCATCTCCCGCGCCAGCACCACCCGCTTTGCGCCCATTTTGTAGGCAGCGCGGGCGGCTGCCCAGTTGGTGATGCCGGTCTGGGTAGAAAGATGCACGTCAATGTCCGGGGCAAAGGTCTTGCAGGCATCCAGCACACCAAGGTCTGCCACGATAAAGGCATCCACACCGGCCTTGGCGGCCTCCTTGATGGCCTCCGGCAGGCGGTCGGCTTCCTCGTTGGTGGGCAGAGTGTTCATGGTCAGGTAGACTTTGCGGCCGCGGGCGTGGGCATAGATGACACTTTCCGTCAGCTGCTCCGGGGTGAAGTTGGCCGGGGCAGAGCGCATACCAAACTCCGGCAGGCCGCAGTAAACGGCATCGGCACCATAGTTGATGGCATAACGCAGACGTTCCGCATCGCCCGCCGGGGCAAGCAGTTCCGGGATCTGTAACATTTGTAGGTTCCTCTCTTATGTATCACAGTTTTTTACGGGAAAGGGGCCGCTGCACCGTGTTTTTGTGCAGCGGCCTTTCCTCAGTTTTTCAGACTTTTATTCACAGCTGCGGCAGTTTTGCAGTTAGCGTTATGCTCTGCCAGCGTGTGGGCGTAGTAGTAGTTGCCCTTGAGGTCGGTCACAAAGAAGTAAGCATCCTTGGCTTCCTCATCGGGCTGCGGCTCCAGCGCTGCCTTGATGGCGGCAAGGCCGGGGTTTGAGATGGGGCCTGCGGGCAGGCCGGTGCAGCTGTAAGTGTCGTAGGCTGCAAGGATGTTTTCCGGGATATTGTCCCAGCCGCCGTAGTAGGGCGCGACCCAGTTCCAGAGATAGTTATTGTCGGCATCGCTCTGGATATAGCTGGAGGTGTTGCTTTGCAGCATGGGGTAGGGCGACCCCTCTGCCAGACGGTTGCGGAACACCTGCGCCACGTTGGAGTCCTGACTGTTGCCCGCTTCCTCCTGCACAAAGGAGGCAAGGGTGACCAGCTCCGGCAGGGTCATGTCCTGCTTCTTGAGCGCCGCGTACATTTCGGCGGTGAACTGTGCATCGAACTGGGCGTAGAAGGTGGCCACATAGTTATGCACCGTATCGTCCTTCAAAAACTCGTAGGTCTCCGGGAAAAGATAGCCCTCACACTTCATAAAGCGGTTCGGAGCATCTTTATCCTCCGGGACATACTGCCAGAAGGTATATTCGCTGAAATCGCCCTCGTTGGCTTCCTTCAAGAATTCCTCAGCGGTGCACAGACCGGCGGCTTCCATCTTCTGGGCAATGGCAATGGCCGTGGTGCCCTCCGGGATAGTCACCCGCACCGTTTCTGCCTTAGCATACTGGGAAAGGGTGGCGATGATCGCATCATAGGAAATCGCACTGGTTTGTAAAACAAAGTCACCGTACTGCAGCTTTGCGGCAGCGCCCTTTTCCCCCACATACCAGCGGAACAGATAGGCAGAGCGGATGACGCCCGCTTCCTTCAGCTTGTTGGCAATAGCTGCCACGCCGCTGCCCTGCGGGATGCTTACGGTCACCTCTGTGCTGCCAGGTGCACCATTGCCGTGGATCTCATTGTAGGCAAACCGCACCGCCGCGCCCGCCGCCAGAAGAAGCAGCAGAAGCACCGCCAGCAGAATTTTGCCTGCACCGCCTTTTTTGCGGGCTGCATGTGTATCGTTGTGTGCCATACGCACCTTCCTTTTTTCAGTTTTCCAGCATCAGACGCAGATAGCTTTCGCTTACGTCAAAAGGTTCTGCGTCAAAGCGGATCATGCCGTATTCCTGCCGGGTGCCCTCGCCCAGAAACAGCGGCTGGGCAGCACCTACCGTGATGACCGCCTTTTCCACGATGACTTCCTTCTCGCGGGCGGCTTCCATCAAAATTTCAGCGGCGCGGTCGCTGTCGGCCATCATCTCCACAAAATACAGAGTATCTTCCTTGCGGAAGTAGATGCCGTAGCCATGCTCGTTGGACACGATGGTAGCGCCCCGGGAATACAGCTCCTGCAACACCACCGCCATGCGCTCTGGGCTCAGCTGCACGGTATCCTTCCAGAACTGCTCCCGCAGTTCGCACAGCTTTTTGGCCGTCACCGTGTCAAATTCCGCCTGACTCCACAGGTTGCGGCTCACCTCGCGGGGCAGGCAGCGCAGGGCGAAGGCCTGTGCAAAGCCTTTATCCTGCAGCAGAGCGGCCTGTGCTGCATCTGCCGGGACTGCCACGGTGAAGCCTGCGCCCCGCAGCTTTTGCTGGGCGCACAGGGTATCCAGCAGACCCGCCAGCAGCAGGCTGCCCTCGCCGCACAGGCACAGGTAATTGCCCGTGCGCCCCTGCAGGGTGACCGGCACAGCCAGCGCAGCCGCCACGATGGTGTCGTTTTCATCGGCTACATAAATGTTCTGCACACCGGCAAAGCGTTCCAGTACCATTTTTGCAAAATCTTCGGTATCATGATGCTGGCTCTGCCACAAAGCCAGCACTGCCGCCTCGTCGGACGGCTGCATCAGACGATACATCGTTCAGGATTCCCCCTCTTATCATATTTTATCGTTCAGCCCAGTGTTTTCCGGGCAAGCTGCTGTACCTCTTGCTGGATTTCTTCAATACTGCGCATGGCGTCCCCGCTGGTACAGTGCACGGTGTCCCAGCCAAGATGCCGGGCGCAGAATTCGGCAGCGGCGCGGCTGCGTGCCAGATAAGCCGTATCCTTTTCGTGCACGTCCTTTTTGCTCTCGTCGCCGTGGTAGCGCTGGGTCATCAGCCGCTGGCTGACCGCCGGGTCTACCTGCAAATAGATGACCCTGTCCGGTGCGGGCAGACCCAGCAGACGAAACTCATAATCAAACAGCCAGTGAAGATATTCCTCCCACTGCTCCTGCGGCAGCTTTGAGCACTGGTGCACCGCGTTGGAGGTGGTGTACCGGTCGGCGATGATCACACCGCCCTGCTCGTAAAAGCTGCCCCAGCTGGTTTTATAGCTGGCATAACGGTCCACCGCGTAAAAACTGGAGGCCGCGTAGGCGTTTACATCATCCGGGTGCTGGCCGAACTGCCCCGCCAGATACATCTTGACCAGTGCGCTGGAATCGCTGGCGTAGTCCGGGAAGGTGATCTTCTGCACCGGCACGCCCTGCGCGGCGAGATGCTCTGCCAGAAGCTTTGCCTGTGTGGCCTTGCCGCTGCCGTCCAGCCCTTCCAGCACGATCAGTTTGCCCTTGCTCATACGGCGGCACCTTCTTTGATGGCAGCATATCTTGCGCGCACCTCGGCGGTCTTGCCGCAGCACATCTTACCCTCCGGGCAGGGGCCGCACAGGCAGGCGGGGCCTGCCTTGGCAAAGATATGAGGTGCCACCGGGTACACCAGCGCAAACATTTTTTCAGCCAGTTCCCGGATCTCCCACTGGGCGCGGCTGCAGCAGCGCAGCTGGAAGAAGTTCATCAGGCTGCGGGCGTTCATAGTGACCACCATTTTGGTCTCGCAGGCGTTGGGCAGCACAAAGCGGGCGTCCTCGTTGGCCTGTTTGGAGGCCTTGGCACGGGCCTGCTTTTCCGGCATTCCCTCCGCCATCAGGCGGGCGGTGTGTCCCTCCTCCAGTTTATGGGCGAGGTCGAGATAACGCTTTGCATCCTCTTCCATGCTGGCAAGGAAAGCGGCTTTTGCTTCCGGGATGGCCTCGATCTCCGGGGGCGTCACATAGCGGAAATCATCCAGACGTACATAGCGCTGGCTCTGCACGCTGAAGGACGCAATGCGGTGCCGGGTGATCTGGGCAAGCAGGGTGCGGCTGACCCCCTCGATGCCAAAGGTAAAGCTGGCATGCTCGATGGGGCTGGCATGGCCAAGGTCGCTGAGCATGGTCAGGAATTTTGCAGTTTTTTCCTCGTCCAGCCCGTCCAGAAGGTCGGTGATATGGGCGTCGGAGTAGCAGAGCTTTGCGGCAGCCGCCACCACCTTTTCCGGCTCCGGGGTATGGGCGATCAAGCGAACAGTCATCATTGGATCATTCTTCCTCCGTAATCTTGGTCAGGGGCGCAAAATTGGCCATCGTTTTCTTGATGCCCACTTTTTCAAAGTTAATCTCCACGATCTGATCCCCGGCAGCGGGCTTTACCTTCAGCACCGTACCGCGGCCAAACACTTTGTGCTCCACGATGTCGCCCGGTTCATAGTGCTTTGCGCCGGAAGCCGCCGGTTTTACAGCAGAGCTTTCTGTAAAGGTAGTTTGCTTTACAATATTTTTTGTCGTATTTCCGCTTGAATATCCAGAACCAAATCCACTGCTTCTGGTAGTCGGTTGGGTGGAGCTATTGCCGTAGCGGCTGCCGAAACCAGAGGAAGAAGTGCTTCTTCCCCCGTAAGAGGAGCCGAAGCCACGGCCTTCACCGGCGTTATATTCCCGGTTCAGGTAGCCGCTGCGGTTATTTGCACCATAGCCCGCGCCGTAACCACTGCCGTAGCTGCTGCGGCTGTAACCGGAGGGGCCGGAGTAGCCGGACGCCCCGCCGGGCACGGTATCGCTGTAACCAGAGCCCCAGCCGCCCATGCGGGAACGCTGTTCCAGCACCGGGCTGCGGGTCTCCTCAATATATTCCGGCTCGATCTCCCGCAGAAAGCGGCTGGGCTCGTTGTACTGGGTGCGGCCGTACAGCATCCGGGTGACGCTGTTGGAGATGTACAGCTCCTTTTTGGCGCGGGTGATGCCGACGTAAGCCAGACGGCGCTCCTCTTCCAGATCTGCCTCGGAGTACTTGCTCATCTCGCTGGGGAAAATGCCCTCCTCCATGCCGATGAGGAACACATAGGGAAACTCCAGACCCTTGGCAGAATGGATGGTCATCAGCACCACCTGATCGCTGCTTTCGTTATAGCTATCGATATCGCTGATGAGGGCGATATCCTCCAGATAGCCCTCCAGCGTAGCTTCCTCGCCGTGCTGGTCGCAGTAGTTTTTGACGTTGTTTACCAGCTGACCCAAGTTCTGCAAACGGTCGGCGGCATCCTCGTGCCCCTTGGCGGCGTCTGCCTCCAGCATGGCCTTGTAACCGGTCAGCTCAATGACATCGGAGGCGAACTCGTCCAGTGTGCGGGTGGCAAGAGAATCCTGCAGGCGCTGGTAGATCTGCCAGAACTTGAGCAGCGGCATGACCGCGCGGGAAAGTTTGGCGTACTGGTCTGCATGGCTGATGACATCCAGCATACTGACCCCCTGCTGCCCGGCAAGGTCCGCAATGATATCCACGGTAGTAGCACCGATCTTGCGGGCGGGCTCGTTGATGATGCGGCGCAGCCGCACATCGTCCCGGGGGTTGGCCACGATGGACATATAGGAGTGGATGTCCTTGACCTCCTTGCGGTCGTTGAAGCGCTGCCCGCCCACGATCTTATGCGGGATACCTGCGCGCGTGAAGTAGCTTTCGATGGGGGCCGACTGGGCATTCATGCGGTAGAGGATGGCGTGGTCTGCCAGATGGCCGCCCGCTTTCAGGTGCTGGCCGATGACATCCGCGATATGGCTGGCCTCGTCCTGCTCGTTCTCGGCGGTATACACCTGCACCTTATCGCCCTCGCCGTTGTCCGTCCACAGGGTCTTGCCCTTGCGCTCGGTGTTGTGCTGGATGACGCAGTTGGCTGCGTTGAGGATATTGGAGGTAGAGCGGTAGTTCTGCTCCAGACGGATGGTCTTGGTGCCGGGATAGAGCTTTTCAAAGTTGAGGATATTTTCAATGGTGGCGCCGCGGAAGCGGTAGATGCTCTGGTCGTCATCGCCCACCACGCAGATGTTGCGCTCCGGCCCGGTGAGCAGGCTGACCAGACGGAACTGCGCCACGCTGGTATCCTGATACTCGTCCACCAGCAGGTAACGGTACTTGTTCTGGTAAAACTCCCGCACGTCCGAGTGTTCAGCCAGCAGCTGCACGGTCTGGTAGATGAGGTCGTCAAAATCGAACGCACCGGCCTCTTTCAGCTTTTTCTCGTAGGCTGCGTAGATGCGGGCGGTCTGGGTGCTCTTCACGTCTCTGGCGTGGTCTGCAAGCGCCTGCTCCGGGCTGACCAGCTGATCCTTCCATCGGCTCATCTGGTTGATGGCGGCCTTGATAGGCAGAAATTTATCGTCGATGCTCAGTTCTTTATACACCGTTTTCATTACACGCTGGGCATCATCGGTATCGTAGATGGTAAAGCTGCGGGGATAGCCGATCTCCTCCGCCCAGCGGCGCAGGATGCGCACACAGGCCGAGTGGAAGGTGGAGGCGAACACCTCGTCTCCTTCCTCGCTGCCCAGCATCCGGCGCAGACGTTCCTTCAGTTCCCCTGCCGCCTTGTTGGTAAAGGTAATGGCCATCACGTTCCAGCTGCGCACCGCGTTGCGGCGCAGCATCCCGTCCAGCCAGCTGGGGGCATCTGTACCGGTCATGATGGCGGTGCGCAGGGCCTTGACGTCCTCCTCGGTCACCGGGCGGGGCGTTTCCTTGGAGCCGTGCGCCGAGCCGAACCGGATAAGGTTGGCGATGCGGTTGACCAGCACCGTGGTCTTGCCGCTGCCGGCACCGGCAAGGATGAGCAGCGGGCCATCCGTGGTAAACACAGCCTGCCGCTGCATATCATTCAGGCGGCCGAATTGCTTTTCAATGTAAGTATCACGCAGGGTGCAGAATTCCTGCCCGAGAGATGCTGCCATGGTTTCACCTGTTTCCTTCGCTGTTATTCATACCGTATAGTATAACACATTTCAAAAAAGTTGTACACCAAAACTGCATGGAGTTACAGCTGCTTTTCCAGCAGATAGCGGTCGTAGTCGCCGTACATCTCCCGGCGGCAGCGGATGACGAAGCCGCCGGCCTGCGCATTGCGCAGGCTGTAACTGTTATCCGGGCTGACGGTAGCCCCCAGATGGGTGATCTGCGGCGGCAGCAGCGGCAGGGCTGCTTCCAGCATGGCACGCTGCAGGCCGTTGCCCCGCCAGTCCGGGTGCACTACCGCGCTGTCTGCGTTGGCCCAGTGCTGCCACTGACTTTGCGGCACACCCAGAAAGGCGGCGTAATTCTCGGCGCTCTGCCCACACAGGCGCAGGATGAGGTACGCCCCCAGCCACCCCTGCTGCCACGCACCGATGCACACCCCGGTGCGCAGATAACCGGTAATGTTTTCCAGTGTATCCGGTACGAACTGCTCCGGGTGCGGCATGGCGGCGCGCACTTCGTTTTGCAGCGCGAACACCGCCGGAGCCTCGGCAGGGGTGCAGCGCCGCAGGGTAACGGCCTGCCGGGCGGGCTTGCCGCTTACTTTTTGCAGAAAATAGTCCATCTGTACTATGCCCTCCAAAATAAAATCGTACTTTTCAGCAGATTCCAGTATAAATGACGCTTTTCTAAATGTCAAATTATGCTATAATAGGAGAGAAGGGCTGCGGAGGAATCCTCCCTGCCCGTTTGTATGAAGTTCGGGGCGGCATTGCCGCCCGGAAACGGAGGAACCATCCATGAAAGATCCCGCACTGGCATCGTCCAGCCGCTTGGGCGGCGCTGTGATCAGCGACCGCGTTGTTGCAAGCCTGCTGGAGGAACTGTCCAACGGGCGCTATGCCCAAGCCGACCGCTTGCCCGCCGAGGTAGATCTTGCCACCGAGCTGGGGGTAAGCCGCACCGTGATCCGTGACGCGCTGAGCGAGATGGAGCGCGCCGGTTATGTGGAACGGGTGCGCGGCATTGGCACGGTGGTAAACCGCGCTGTGCTGGGGCTGCGCAGCCGTCTGGACCAGAAGCTGGAGTACTACCCGCTGATCCGCAGCTTTGGCAGCTACCCCCATGCAGACGGCATTCAGGTGATGCTTCTTCATGCAGGCGAGGAGATGGCCCACGCGCTGGCGCTGGAAGTCGGCGACGAGGTGATCTGCATCAAAAAGCGCATCCTTGCCGACACCACCCCGGTGATCTACTCCATCGACTACCTGCCCCGCTGTCTGTTCGGCAACCGGGACTACACCCGCATCGACCTGACCGGCGACATCTTTGAGATCTTAGAGCAGGAGTGCCACCAGCAGATCTCTTCCAACGTGGCGCACCTGAAGGCCAGCTGCGGCGACGAGGCCATCCGCGCAGCCATGCGTCTTGCCCCGGGCGAAGCCATGCTGCTGCTGGACGAAGTGTGTTTCAATCGTTTGTGCAGGCCGGTGATGCGCTCGCTGAGCTACTACACGAACTTTTTTGATTTTTCCATTTTACGCAAACTGCTTTAAACGGAGGTATCTTATCTATGCGTCATCTGATCGATCCTTTGGATCTTACCCAGCAGGAGATCACACAGCTGCTTGATCTTGCCGACCGTATCTGCGCCGACCCCGCCGCCTATCAGGAGGTAGCCAACCACAAAAAACTGGCTACTTTGTTCTACGAGCCCTCCACCCGCACCCGCCTGTCCTTTGAGGCAGCCATGCTGAATCTGGGCGGCCATGTGCTGGGCTTCCCCAGTGAGAATGTGTCCAGCGCCTCCAAGGGCGAGAGCGTAGCCGACACCATCCGGGTGGTATCCTGCTACGCCGACATCGTTGCCATGCGCCACCCCAAGGAGGGCGCACCGCTGCGTGCCTCCCGCTACTCCCGCATTCCGGTGATCAACGCCGGTGACGGCGGTCACCAGCACCCCACCCAGACCCTGACCGACCTGATGACCATCCGCCGCCGCATGGGCAGGCTGGATGATCTGACCATTGGTCTGTGCGGCGATCTGAAGTTCGGCCGCACCGTTCACTCCCTGCTCAAGACCATGGCGCGCTGCAAAAACGTCCGCTTTGTGCTGATCAGCCCGGAGGAGCTGCGGGTGCCGGATTATATCATCAACGATGTACTGGAGGCCAACGGCATCCCCTACAAGGAGACCCGCAGTCTGGAGGAATCCATGCCGGAGCTGGACATCCTGTATATGACCCGCGTGCAGAAGGAGCGCTTCTTCAACGAGGAGGACTACATCCGCCTGAAGAACAGCTATGTGCTGACCCGCGAAAAGATGGCGCAGGCCAAGCCCACCATGGCGGTACTGCACCCCCTGCCCCGCGTAAACGAGATCGCACTGGATGTGGACGACGACCCCCGCGCCGCCTATTTTGAGCAGGTGCAGAACGGCGTTTACGTCCGCATGGCACTGATCATGACCCTGCTGGGGCTTGCAGACCCCAAAGCACCGAAGGAGGAGAACTGATATGTTGAATATTGACGAGATCCAGAATGGTATTGTCATCGACCACATCAAGGCAGGTACTGCTGTTGGTCTGATGGACCTGCTGGGCATTGCGGGCAACCGCACTGCCAGCGTGGCACTGATCCAGAATGCACGCAGCAAAAAGACGGCCAGCGGCCGCAAGGACATCATCAAGGTGGAAGGCGATGCTTCTTGGCTGAACCTGGATGTGCTGGCCTATCTGGACCCGAACATCAGCGTGACCATTATTGAAAACGGCAAGGCTGTCCGCAAGGAGCAGCCCAAGCCCCCCAAGCGTCTGGTGAACATTGTGCGGTGCAAGAACCCCCGCTGCATCTCCTGCATTGAAGAGGAGTGCGACCAGATCTTTGAGCTGAGCTCCAACGGTAAGTACCGCTGCATTTACTGCGAGCAGGAGTTGCAGGTAAAGCCGGAATAACTGCGCTTTTGCCAGAAGCAAAACGATTTCAAATGCGCTCCGCTTCGCTCTGCGCATAGTTTAAGGAATTGCATTTTAATTTTGCAGTTCAGCCAAGCCTGCGGGCTTGGCTGAACTGCTTTTTCACAGGAGGGACACAGAGAGAAACGGCAGCTGCCGCGCTGGTTTCCTATGGAAACAGCCGTGCGGCGGGCAAGCTTTCTGCTGAGTGGCAGATGCAAAAAACGGCAGAGCGTGGCGATGACCGCGAGGTTTTAAGATATAAAAAGGACTGCTGTACTGGGCAAAACCCATGTACAGCAGTCCTTTTTGTGTCAAAAAAAACTGACGGAACTCTTTGCAGCGCACGATACCCCGGCCTGCCCATGCCATTCCCGTACAGCAGACAGAGCCGGAATTGCGACACATCGAGTAACTTTATCGACTGCAACCCCCAAAAGGCCCGCCGCAGAAAGTCCCGTCAGCAAGGTACCGTGCATTCCTGCACAGTACAAAAAAGCAAAGGTAGACAGCCTGCTTACACGCACCGCAGGCTGTTTTTCCATCCAGCAACAGAGCTTTTAAAGGAGGTGTTACCCCCCCCCCACCGCAACGTAACCATGTCCGCACGGAAGGCTTCCTTTACTGGGTTCAGTATAGCAGAGTTACGCTTCTGTTGCACAAAAATTGTCATATTCTGACGGTGCAGATGTCATGAATTGTCGGTGGGCACCGCACAGGTAAAGCGGAACCAATTATCCCGGCAGCTCAGAGTATACTCCGCACCATGGCGCAGCAGCACATCCCGCACATTGGAAAGCCCCATACCGTGGCCTGGCTCCTTGCGGGTGGTGCGGGGCAGCTGGCCGTCCGGCGGCAGCTCCACGTCCCGCTGCACCCGGTTGCGCACCGAGAGAAGATATTCCTCCTCCGTTTTGCGCACCCGCACATAGACCTCTGGCGGATACGCCTGCACTGCGGCACAGATGGCGTTATCCAGCAGATTTGCCAGTACAGTGACCATATCCACCCCGGTCAGCGGGAAATCCCGCAGGTCGCAAAGATCAAAATACACGCTTACACCCTGCCGGGCGGCTTCCTCGTACTTGCGGGTCAGGATGGAGTCCAGCAGCGGGTTGTGGGTGTCCATAATGGTGGTACTGGCCGCCACGGCCTTATCTACACCGGCAATATAGTCCTGCGCACCGGCCACGTCTCCCTGCGCCAACAGGGTGCGCAGGGCGCTGATATGGTTGGTGAACTCGTGGGTCAGGCGGCGCTGCGCGGTGTAGGAATCCAGCAGAGCCGAAGCCCGCTGCTGCTCCAGCTCGGCCTGAAAATGCAGGCTGCGCCGCTGCATAACCTGATCGTTGAACATGGCCACGATACACAGGTGTACCATAACAGCCACTGTAAGTCCCACCGTCATCCCCATTGTGGCCATGGTGGCCCGTTTGTTGTTGTCCGTGAGCATGAGCAGGATATTCAGTACCACGACCACGCCCGGAAAAAAGCTCATGGTCAGCGCCTGCAAGGGCTCCAGTGCATTGTACCTGCGCCACCTGCTCACAAAATAGGCCACAACTGCGCCCACTACCATATTTACCACCGCCATGATGATCAGACAATCGGCGCGCCGGATGACCTGCTGCAGCTCACACTTTTGCACCCACGACGTAACATAGCGCACACTGTTTTCGACCAGCAGGCACATGGTACCATTGATCAGGCAGGCGGTAAACTTTTGCCCCGGCGTGCCGCCAAACAGCAGAACGGTAACAACCAGAAAAACAATGGTGAGAACCACTGCCATCAGCGTAAAAAAGCCATAGTTGCGCACGACCGAGAGGGTCATCGTGAGCACGGTTATAACGCAGGACCACACCAGCGGGTACTTTACCCTGCCCTTGCCAAGATAAGCATATTCCACCATGATAAAACCGACCCATTGGGTCAAGCAGACCCAGTGACCGTACACATACCAGCGCCAGAATTCTTCATTCATCGCCGAACTGCCCCTTCCATTCCAGCCACGCGCTGCGGATCGCCGGAAAATCCTGTCGGCTTGCGTTCAGCTCTACCCCGCTGCGCAGCTCCACCTTATAGTTGCGGATGGAGCGCACATATTGCAGGTTGACCACATCGCTGCGCCCCACCTGCAAAAAGCCGTTTTCGTACAGCATGGCGGGCAGGTCTGCGATCTTGCCGTAAAAGGTGCAGATGGGCTGGTGCGGGATATCGCCGTAGACATTGATCTGCCGCAGATCGCTTTCCAGATAATAGATCTGATCCAGCGGGATCTCGCTGGTGGTGCGGTTGTGGTGCACCTCCAGCGTCTTTTTGGGGTCGGTCATGCCGACAAAGATATCCTCCAGACAGCTGGGCAGCTGGGCGGCAATATCCCGCTTGAGCAGATAGCGGTAGGCATTGACCGTGTAGCCCTGCGGCGCAAACTCCAGATACGCCGAGATATACACCAGCACGATATCCGGGGCGATCTGCCGCAGTTTGCGCCCCAGTGCAATGCCGTCGGTGGTTTTCAGGTCTACATCCAAAAACGCCAGCTGGTAGCGCTCCAGCTCCGGGGTGGCAAGCAGCTGCTCGCCGCTGGTGCAGACAGTGCTCTGCACCTGAATTTCCCGGGCGCGGAACCATTCCGAGATATACTCGTCCATCTGCGCAGCGAAGGCTGCATCATCGTCACAGACCAGAATGTGCATGGGGTGTTTCCTCCTTTTTGAATACAAAAAAGCATATAGCAGTGTCCCCCGCCGGGAGAAGCACCCTATATGCTTTTATATTACACTTGTCCCGCCCGTTCGTCAATCAAAGACGGAGCAGACGCCGGGATCTCTTATGCAAGGAATTTGTCGTAGAGGCCAAACGCAAAGATGAACACCACGATGAGCGGCAGCACATAGGTCAGGTAGCCGCGCATCCAGTCCTGCACCTTGAGCCCCTCGCCGGTGTTGACCTCTTTTTTGTAGTTCTGCCAGCCCCAGCCGTAGCGGGTAACGCAGAACAGCAGATACACCAAGCTGCCCAGCGGCAGGAACAGGTTGCTGACCAGAAAATCCTCTACATCCAGCACAGCGCCGCCGAACACTGCAAAGCCATCCCATGCCCACAGGTTATAGCCCAGCACACAGGGCATGGACAGAAGGATGATGAGCACAAGGTTCACCAGACTGGACTTTTTGCGGCTGCAGCCGGTCAGTTCCATACCGCAGCAGATAATATTTTCAAACACAGCCAGCACGGTGGACATGGCTGCAAAGGCCATGAACAAAAAGAACAGGCTGCCCCACAGTCGCCCCATGGACATATTGGCAAAGATGTTGGGCAAGGTGATAAAGATGAGGCTGGGGCCGCTGGTCTGGTCCACATGGTAGGTAAAGCAGGCCGGGAAGATGATCAGACCGGCGGTGATGGCTACAAAGGTATCCAGCACCACGATGCGGACAGACTCGCCCAGCAGGGAGTGCTCCTTGCCGATATAGCTGCCAAAGATGGACATGGCACCGATGCCAAGGCTCAGGGTGAAGAAGGCCTGATTCATCGCGGAGACCAGCGTGTTGACCACGCCTACCTCCTGCATCCGGGCAAAGTCCGGCACAAGGAAGAAGGAAAGGCCTTCCCTTGCCCCGGGCATGAACAGACTGTTGACAGCCAGCACCACCATAATGAGGAGCAGAGCGATCATCATACCCTTGGTCACGCGCTCCAGACCACTTTGCAGACCCTTGGCGCACACCAGAATACCCACTACCACCACGAATACCATCCAGAAGGTCATGGTGGCAGGGCTGGCCAGCATTTCAGTAAATTTCCCTGCCACCTGTTCGGCGTTCAGCCCCGCTAGCTTTCCGGCGGCGGTCATGTAGAAATAGTGCAGCATCCAGCCCGCCACGGTGGTGTAGAACATCATCAGCAGATAGCAGCCGATCAAGGTGAAATAGCCGTGGATGTGCCACTTTTGCCCCGGCTTTTCCAGTGCCTGATACGCCCGCACCGGGCTTTTTCGGGAGGCACGTCCCACGGCAAACTCCATGGTCATGATGGGCAGCCCCAGAATGACCAGAAAGATCAGGTAAAACAGCACAAAGGCACCGCCGCCGCCCTGCCCGGCAATATACGGGAATTTCCACACATTGCCGATGCCGATGGCACAGCCCGCAGAAAGCAGAATGAAGCCCAGACGGGATTTCAGAGTTTCTCGTTCCATGATTCGATAACTCCTTACTTCTGCTTCCGGGGTGCGTTTTTGCCCACAGGGCCGCGGGGACGGCGCTCGGCAGCCTTAGACTGCTGGGCAGCAGAGCGGGTCTGTGCACGGCCCTTAACGGCTGCAGCACGCAGAGCGTTCACCTCGGCCTTGGTCAGCTCACGGTAGGTACCGGGCTTGAGCATGCCCAGCTTGACCACGCCCTCGGCGTTGCGCTTCAGGCGCACCACCTCAAGACCCACACTCTCGCACATCCGGCGAATTTCGCGGTTCTTGCCCTCCTTCAGGGTCATTTCCATCACGGTGCGGCCGGGCTCGTCGGTGACCACGTTGATGGCACAGGGCATGGTCTTGGTGCCGTCGTCCAGCACAACGCCGCTGCTCAGCTTGAGGATGGTAGCCTCGTCGGCGCGGGGCTGCACGGTAACGCGGTACAGCTTGGAGATGCCGCCGGACGGATGGGTGACGGCCTGCGCAAAGGCACCGTCGTTGGTCATCAGCAGCAGACCCTCGCTGTCCTTATCCAAGCGGCCTACCGGATACAGGCGGGCGGGAATATCGCTGACAAGATCCATCACGGTCTTGCGGCCCAGTTCGTCGCTGGCGGTGGTCACATAGCCACGGGGCTTGTACAGTGCCAGATAATACAGCTGCTGGTTTTTCTGGATGTAGATGCGCTCGTCATCCACATGGAGCACGTCACGGTTGGGGTCCATCTTGTCGCCCACCTTGACCGGGTGGCCGTTCACCTTGACGCGGCCCTCGGCAATGATCTGCTCGGCGGCGCGGCGGGAGCACAAACCCTGCTCGGCCATGATCTTCTGAATACGTTCTTCTGCCATAATATTACTCCTTGTGCGCCTCACGGCGCTCAAAACGCGCACCGCTCCCCTGCTTTTGCGGGGCACGGTGCGCGGCTATATAAACCGCAGACCAGAAAGGTCTGCGGCTGCGGCTTGGTTATTCTAAAAAGTTACTCTGCCTTGGACTCCTCTGCGGGTGCCTTGCCGTCCTTTTTGACCAGAGCGGTAAGCTTTTCCACCAGCTCGGGCAGCATGGTCAGGGCACGGTCGATGCTATTGGAGCTATCCGACAGCTGGATGGTGCGCACGCAGCCGTCCTTGATGACCAGAAATGCCACCGGCTGGATATTGACACCGGCACCGGAGCCGCCGCCGAACAGATCCTTGTTGGCAGCATTCTTGCCATTAAAATCGGTACCGCCGGAAGCAAAACCAAAACTCACCTTGGACACCGGCAGGATGGTGATGCCGTCCTCGGTGGTGATGGGCTTGCCGATAATGGTGTTGGAATCCACCATCTGGTGGATCTTTTCCATCGTAACGTTCATCAGACCCTGAATAGGATGCTCTGCCATAAAACAACTCTCCTTTATTCATCCGTGCAGGCAGTCGCCCGCCGGAAAGCATTCTGATATAGGTTTAGTGTATCATCTTCAAATAAAAATGTCCAATACTTTTTTGCGCCAGAACTCGTACAGCACCCGCACAGCGGCGATGACGATGAACAGTGCCTGTGCGCTGACCCGGAAGGATACCCTATCCTGTACGGTAGGCTGGGCACTGCCGAAGTCCGGCAGAACACGCAGCTGGTCAAATTCCAGAAAGAAGAAATGGTCCAGCACGCCAAGGGTCGGGTACAGCCATGCCTGCAGCTTGCCGTAATTGCGGGCAGCTGCGGCGGGGTCCTCACCGCGCACGCCAAGGCAGACCGAGATCTTTGTAAAGCGGATAGCGCCAAACACCGCCCGCAGCAACGTGCCCACGCCCCGCAGCATGGTGCAGATCACATCCAGCGTGATCTTTGCCTTTTGGCGGGGCGGCTTTTCGGCTTTGGGCTTTGCGGGCTGCGCGGCCTTTTTTTCAGCTTTTTTGCGCTTGCGCTCTGCACGCCATGCGCAGAATTTTGCTTTCAGCCTGCCGGTAAAGCCCTTAGGCTCCTCCGGCTGGGCTGGAGGAGTCGGCTTTGGGTATTGGAACACCGGAAAGGTGATGCCCAGCGCCCCGGCTTTTACGGTAAGCGTATCGTTTTGCCAGCAGACGTCTGCGCAGAAGGGGCACAGCAGTAACAGCGCCGCCAGCACCAACAAAATCAGCAGCAGGATGCCCACCACCTTGAGGATGAACAGCAGACAAGCGCCCACTGCGGAAAGAACCATACCCATGGGTCAACCCTCACTTTCGGTCGGATCATCTGCCGGTGCTTCGTTGTGCACCGGCGGCAGGTCTGCCAGACTGGACAGACCGAACACACGCAAAAATGTATCGGTGGTACAGAAGCTGACCGGACGACCCGGCAGATCCAGACGCCCGGCTTCCTCGATCAGCCCCTTTTCCAGCAGACCGGACACGCTGGAGGAGGAATCCACGCCGCGCACCTGCTCAATAAAGGCGCGGGACACCGGCTGGTTATAGGCGATGACGGTCAAAGTCTCCATGGCCGCAGGGCCAAGCGGTACGGCGCGGCGGCTGTCCAGCACGCGGCGCACACAGTCTGCCCACTGGGTCTTGGTGGCCAGCTGCCACCGGGTATTCAGATGCAGCAGACACAGGCCGCTGTCCTCCCGCTGGTAGCGGGTGTGCAGGGTCTCCAGTGCAGCATCCACGCTGGACTGGGGCAGCTGCACCGCCTGTGCCAGCTTATCGGCACCTATGGGGTCGCCGCAGGCAAAAAGCATGGCCTCCACGGCGGCAAGGGTTTGTTTCTGGTTCATGGATTCTCCTTACTGCGTTCCGGGCGGGTACGGCGCATGGTCAGTTCTCCCCGGTCGTCCAGCGCGATGCGTCCGCCGCGCACCAGCTCCAGCAGCGCCAGAAAGGTAGCTACGTTGGTGCTGCGGCTCTGATTGCGGGAAAACAGCTGCTCCATCTTTGCCACGGTGCCGCCCAGCATCCGGCGCAGGATGTACACCACCCGGCTGGTGACCGATACCATAGGCGCGGTGACCAGCGGCTCAAACTGCTGCTGGGTGGGCACGCGGCGGGTCCTGGTGCGGCCTGCCAGCGCCTGCCAGTAGTCCGCCAGGATCTGCGGGGCGTGGTGCAGCGCGTAGGTGTTGTCCCACTCCATCTCCATGGGGCGGCGCACGAACACCGGGGCGGCCTCCCCTTTTGCGCGCAGCAACTCTGCCATGCGGCGGCACTGGTCGTACTCGATGAGCTGGCCGGTGAGTTCCTGCTTCATACGCTCGCCCTCTTCGCTGCGGGGCAGCAGCAGAAAGCTTTTCATTTCCACCAGATGCGCCGCCATTTCAATGAAGGCGCTGGCGGTCTCGGGGTCAGGGTCGGCCTGCTCCACGGTGCGGGTGTACTGGTCGATGAGCTGCAAAATAGGAATATTGTGCAGGTCCATTTTATGTTTGGCCACCAGCGCCAGCAATAATTCCAGCGGGCCGTCAAAATCTTCCAGATGGAAGGTCAATTCTTCTGCCACTCAGATCACCGCCCCAAGGCTGCTGGCATAAACGGCGTAGGCGATCTTATCGATATACCCGGTGCCCGCGCCCAAAAGCGACCACACCACGTTGTTCAGGTAGTACAGCGGCGTATCCAGAAAGCCGCCCCACACCGCTGCCAGCATGACGATCATGATATATTTTTCGTACCGCATCAGGCCAAAGTAGATGCGCTGCGGCAGCACCACCAGCAGAATGCGGCTGCCGTCCAGCGGCGGCACGGGGATCAGGTTGAACACCGCAAGGCTGACGTTCATCAGCACCAGATAGCGCAGGAACATGGCAATATAAATGGTGGCGTTATTGACCGGTGCCCAGTAGTACATCACCTTCCACGCCACCATGCCAAGGTAGGCCAGCACAAGGTTTGCCACAGGGCCTGCCAGCGCCGTGAGCGCCATGCCCCACTTGGGGTTTTTGAAGTTGCGGGGATTGGTGGTCACAGGCTTTGCCCAGCCCACGCCCGCAAACACCATGCACAGCGTGCCCAGCAGGTCAAAGTGGGCAAAGGGATTCAGCGAAAGACGCCCCTCGCGTTTGGCAGTGGCATCGCCCAGCAGCCATGCTGCCAGCGCGTGTCCGGCCTCGTGGAACGGGATGGCCACCAGCGCCACCAGTGCGCGGATGATATAATAGGTTGCCTGTGCGGTCATGTAAATCTCCTGTCGTAACAAATTTCTTTCTTTATAATACTATTTTTTTGTGCCCTGCACAAGCCCCACAGCACCGGGAATGCAAAAAGCTGCAAGAATTTTTAAAAAAGGCTTGCTTTTTCTCTGCATCTCTGGTAAAATAGTCAAGCTGATTATTTTGATTCCATACTTCACTCTAGGAGGTGCAATTACCATGGCTAAGTGTGAATGCTGCGGCAAGGGTGTTACCTTTGGTATTAAGGTCTCTCACTCTCATCGCCGTTCCAACCGTACCTGGAAGCCGAATGTCCGTCGTGTCAAGGCGGTCGTGGAGGGCTCTCCCAAGTATGTCTACGCATGCTCCCGTTGCCTGCGCGCTGGCAAAGTTACCCGCGCTGTCTAATTTGGTGTATGTGGCCGGTCACTTTGTCGAGTGGCCGGCTTTTTTATTTGCCGCAAGGAGAGGAATAAAATGTCTTTGCCTGTTGATCCCATCATGCTGCTGAGCGTGGTGAACCTGAAACTGCGGGATCAGTATAAAGATCTCGATGCGCTGTGCGAAGATCTGGAGGCCGACAAGGCCGGTCTGTGCGCAAAGCTGCACGCTGTGGGCTACGATTACGACCCGCAGCGCAACCAGTTTGTCTGATTATAGCTTCCAAATCCGGCACCGGTGCGCAGCGACTGTGCCCGGGCCGGTGAATGATAAAATAAGGAGTGCTTGATTTATGATCCAGGGTACCTATTACAAAGAGTGGAGCACGGTTTTAGGCCGTGAAATGGAGTTTAAGGTGTACGGCCATGCCGGTGTGCCGGTGCTGGCACTGCCCGCCCGCGGCGGCCGTTTTTACGACTGGGAGAACAACGGGATGCCCGATGCCATTGCCCAGCTGCTGAACGAGGGCAAGGTGCAGCTGTTCTGCGCGGACGCCGTGGACGGCGAGGGCCTTTTGAACGGTGATCTGCCCCAGCGCCGCCGCGCCGAGCTGCAGGAGAAGTATTTCGTCTACCTGAGCGCAGAGCTGGCTCCCCGCATTCTGACCCTGAACAACGCCAAGAAGGGCACCCGGATCTGGACTGCCGGTGTGGATCTGGGCGCTTACCACGCCGTCCACTGCCGTCTGCGCCGCCCCACCCTGTTTGCCGGTGCTGTGAGCATGGGCGGCATCTATGACCTGACCCGCTTCTGGGGCACCGACAGCGATGACATGGTGCTGCGCTGTTCTCCCCTTGCCTACCTGCAGGAGAACGGCATTGCCAACAAGCTGGCACTGACCAAGGCGGAAGAGAACTGCCTGATCCTCTGCGCCGGTCAGGGTGCCTACGAGGGCGATGCACTGGACGACACGCAGGCACTGGCCGATCTGCTGAAGGATCAGGGAATGCCTGCACATCTGGAGATCTGGGGCGGTGACGTATCCCACGACTGGTACTGGTGGAGCAAGATGTGGAGTCTGTTTGCACCACGCATTCTGGAAGTAAAGTAAGTGTTTTTAACGAGGGAAAGCCTGCGGGCCTTCCCTCGTTTTCTTATGTGCAACGGTTTTGAATGGCCTCCGCGTGCGCTCTGGCCATGTTCAGCGGACATTTATTTTTTAATTTATGGTTCAGAAACGCCTGCGGCGTTTCTGAACCATTTTTGTCTGCTGCATTATTTAAATTTCATTTCCTACTTGAATTGTCGGATATTGTGTGCTATACTGCTGTTGCAAGCAAAATATACCCCACTGGGGTTTATGAAAGGAGCGATTCCGAGATGGAAGAGAGTAAAAAGCCCTGTTGCTGCCGCGATGATGCACCCGTAGCGGACGCAGCAGCAGATGCCGCTGTCCCCTGCTGCTGCCGCCACAGAGAGCGCAGCCCGGAAGAATATAAGGCGCTGCTCAACCGGCTGAACCGCATTGAAGGGCAGGTGCGCGGCATCCGCGGGATGCTGGAAAAGGACACCTACTGTGTGGACATTCTGGTGCAGGTGGCCGCAGCCAATGCGGCGCTGAACAGCTTTTCCCGGGAATTGCTGGCGCAGCACATCGGCAGCTGCGTAGCGGACGACCTGCGTGCCGGCAGCGACGAAAAACTGGAAGAGCTGCTCCGGCTGCTGCCCAAACTGATGAAATGACCGCCCGCCGGGCAAACTGATCACAAGGAGAAAAAGCAATGGAACAATTCAACGTTACCGGCATGAGCTGTGCGGCCTGCTCTGCCCGGGTGGAAAAGGCCGTAAAGAGCGTGCCGGGCGTCACCGGCTGTTCGGTAAGCCTGCTGACCAACTCCATGGGGGTGGAGGGCACCGCAGAGGATGCCGCCATTATCCGTGCTGTGGAGCAGGCTGGTTACGGTGCAAGCCCCAAAAAAGCCGCCGCAGCCGCCAGCACCAGCGCAGAGTTGGACGCGCTGGCAGACCACGAAACGCCCAAGCTGAAACGGCGGCTCATCGCTTCGCTGGGCTTTTTGCTGGTGCTGATGTACTTTTCCATGGGGCACATGATGTGGGGCTGGCCGCTGCCCCGCTGGTTTGACGGCAACCACATTGCCATGGGGCTGGTACAGCTGCTGCTGGCGGGCATCGTGATGGTGATCAACCAGAAGTTTTTCATCAACGGCTTCAAAGGGCTGGTGCACCGCTCCCCCAACATGGATACGCTGGTGGCTATGGGCTCCATGGCCAGCTTTGTGTGGAGCACCTACGCCCTGTTTGCCATGACCGATGCACAGCTGCACGGCAACGAGGAACTGGTCATGCACTACATGATGGAGTTCTACTTTGAGTCTGCCGCCATGATTTTGACCCTTATCACCGTGGGCAAGATGCTGGAGGCACGCTCCAAGGGCAAGACCACCGATGCGCTCAAGAGCCTGATGAAGCTTGCCCCCAAGACCGCTACCCTGCTGCGGGACGGTACCGAGGTGACCGTGCCCATTGAGCAGGTGCAGAAAGAGGACATTTTTGTGGTGCGCCCGGGCGAGAACATCCCGGTGGACGGTATTGTGCTGGAGGGCAGCAGCGCCGTAAACGAGAGCGCTCTGACCGGCGAGAGCATCCCGGTGGACAAAGACGTGGGTGATAAGGTAAGCGCCGCCACCACCAACCAGTCCGGCTTTTTGCAGTGCCGTGCTACCCGCGTGGGCGAGGACACCACGCTGGCGCAGATCATCCGCATGGTCAGCGATGCCGCCGCCACCAAAGCACCCATTGCAAAAATCGCAGATACCGTATCCGGCTTTTTTGTGCCTGCGGTCATCAGCATTGCAGTGATCACCACCCTTGTCTGGCTGCTGCTGGGGCGGGATGTGGGCTACGCGCTGGCGCGGGGCATCTCGGTGCTGGTCATCAGCTGCCCCTGTGCGCTGGGTCTGGCAACGCCGGTGGCCATTATGGTGGGCAACGGCTTGGGGGCCAAGAACGGCATCCTGTTCAAGACCGCTGCGGCACTGGAGGAGGCCGGCCGTACCCGCATCGTGGCGCTGGACAAGACCGGCACCATCACCTGCGGTGAGCCTACCGTCACCGACCTTCTGCCCGCTGTGGGCGTGACCGAGACCGAGCTGCTCACGCTGGCCGCCGCGCTGGAGGGCCGCAGTGAGCACCCGCTGGCACGGGCAGTACTGGCCTATGCGGAGGAAAAGCAGCTGGAGCTGCCCTCTGTTACCGATTTTTCTGCCCTGCCGGGCAACGGCCTTACCGCCAAGCTGGAGGGCAAGGAGATCTTTGGCGGCAACGCTGCCTTTATTGGCACAAAGGTCGCCATCCCTGCTGCGCTGCAAACGCAGGCTGCCGCACTGGCTGCACAGGGCAAGACGCCCCTCTTCTTTGGCGGCGCAGGGCGTCTACTGGGCGTTATTGCAGTGGCAGATACCATCAAGGAGGACAGCCCGCAGGCCATCCGGGAGCTGCGGAATATGGGCATTCGGGTGGTGATGCTGACCGGCGACAACCAGCGCACCGCTGAAGCCATTGGCCGACAGGCCGGAGTGGACGAGGTGATCGCCGGGGTGCTGCCGGAAGGCAAGGAGGCGGTTATCCGCCAGCTGCAAAAGTACGGCAAGGTGGCCATGGTAGGCGACGGCATCAACGATGCCCCTGCCCTGACCCGCGCTGACACCGGCATTGCCATCGGCGCAGGCACAGACGTAGCCATTGACGCTGCGGACGTAGTACTGATGAACTCCAAGCTTTCGGATGTGCCCGCCGCCATCCGGCTGAGCCGTGCTTCCCTGCGCAACATCCACGAAAACCTGTTCTGGGCGTTCATCTATAACATCATCGGCATCCCGCTGGCAGCCGGTGTGTTCATTCCCTTGGGGCTGACGCTGAACCCCATGTTCGGCGCGGCTGCCATGAGCCTTTCCAGCTTCTGCGTAGTGAGCAACGCTTTGCGGCTGAATTTGTTTGACCTGCACAGCGCAAAACGTGACCACCCGCCCAAACACGTCCCTGCCCTGCCCGCCGCCCTTGTGCAGCCCGCAGCGGAGGAAGATACAACCGCATCCGATCAAAAGGAGGAGACCGCTATGAAAAAGACCCTGACCGTAGAAGGCATGATGTGCCCCCACTGTGAAGCCCGCGTCAAAAAGGCGCTGGAAGCTCTGCCGCAGGTGGACGAGGCTGTTGTCAGCCACGAAGCCGGCACTGCCATCGTTACCCTGAACGCTGAAGTAGACGATGAAGTGCTGAAGAAGGCCGTGGAGGCACAGGACTACCCTGTTACCGGTATCCAGTAAGGTACAGCCACCACAAATGCAAAAAAGGCAGCTGCGCGAATTCCGTGCAGCTGCCTTTTTGCAGCGGGACAATTTTGAATGCGCACCGCGTTCGCTTTGCGCATCTTCAGAGGAAAAAATATTTTATATTTGCAAACTGGGAAAATCTGCGGATTTTCCCAGCTTGCTTTTTCACGGGATAGGTCGCAGCCGGAAGCGGCATTTTCACAGGCAAAGTCGCCGTCAGAAACACAAAAAGCCCGCTGCAAGGCGGAATGTCCTTGCAGCGGGCAGCATAGATAACCGGGGAACCCTTATCAGACTTCAGTGTTGAAGTAGCGCTTCAGCAGACCCTCGAAGCCGCGGCCGTGACGGGCTTCATCCTTTGCCATCTCGTGGACGGTGTCGTGGATAGCGTCCAGATTCAGTGCCTTCGCCTTCTTGGCCAGATCCATCTTGCCTGCGCAGGCACCGCACTCGGCCTCGGCACGCATCATCAGGTTCTTCTTGGTGCTGTCGGTCACGACCTCGCCCAGCAGCTCTGCAAAGCGGGATGCGTGGTCAGCTTCCTCGTAAGCATAGCGCTTGTAAGCCTCAGCGATCTCGGGGTAGCCCTCACGCTCTGCCACGCGAGCCATAGCCAGATACATACCGACCTCGCTGCACTCGCCCTCGAAGTTTGCGCGCAGACCATCCACGATCTCCTGCGGCACGCCCTCTGCCTTGCCGATACCAACAACGTGCTCGGTGACGTAGGTGTTGCCGGTCTTCTCCACAAAAGCGGAAGCGGGAGCCTTGCAAACGGGGCACTGAGCGGGGATCTCACCCTCAGCGATATAACCACAAACGGTGCAAACGTATTTCTTCATAAGAATTTACCTCCATTCGATCTGTTAAAAACGATACAGGACGGAAACCACCCGCCTGTTGCTTCTATGCGGGGCAGCCGTGCTGCCAGGTATAGAAAGAGCCATGAAAAGGAGCCTTGTGCTTGTTGCATGTCCCTTTCCATGGCTCTATTATAGCGAATAATTCCTAGTTAGTCAAGCATATTTTTAAGAATTATTCCTATTTATCAAAATCTGGCAGGATGCCCAAATTCCGTTACAGAAAACTGGACGCATTACCCAGGATTAAACCTGCAGGTTGCCGCTGGTAGCAGCATCGGAACCGGCAGCGGCGTCAAATTCGTAGTCATTGCCGGGCAGGATGGCGTTGAGCAGGATGCCTGCAATAGCAGCCACGGCCAGACCGGACAGGTTGATGGTAACGCCGCCAACGGTAAAGCCAATGCCGCCCACAGAGTTGAAGCCCAGTGCGCACACCAGAATGACGGCGGCAACGATCAGGTTGCGGCTGTTGGTAAAGTCCACGCGGTTCTCCACCACGTTGCGCACACCGATGGCAGAGATCATGCCGTACAGCACGAAGCTGATGCCGCCGATGATGCCGGTGGGGATGGTGTTGATGACAGCCTCAAACTTGGGGCTGAAGCTCAGGATGATGGCCAGCACAGCGGCAATGCGGATGACCAGCGGGTCGTAGATCTTGCTCAGTGCCAGCACGCCGGTGTTCTCACCGTAGGTGGTGTTGGCGGGGCCGCCCAGCAGACCGGCCATGGTGGTGGCCAGACCATCGCCCATCAGGGTGCGGTTCAGGCCGGGATCATTGATATAGTTGTGACCGACGGTGGCGCTGATGGCAGCAATATCGCCTACGTGCTCCATCATGGTTGCCAGTGCGATGGGGATGATGGTGAACAGCGCACTGATGAACTCCGGGCTGCCGTCAATGGCGAACAGGCCCATAGCCTCCTTGTGCAGGGGGATGCCCAGCCAGGCGGCCTCGGAGATCTTCTGGAAGTCTACTGCGCCAGTGACCAGTGCCACTGCGTAAGAGACCAGCACGCCGATGAGGATGGGCAGGATCTTGACCATGCCCTTGCCCCAGATGTTACACACGATCACAGTGCCCAGTGCCACGAAGGCCAGCAGCCAGTTGGACTGGCAGTTGGTGATGGCAGAGGGCGCAAGGATCAGTCCGATGGAGATGATGATGGGGCCGGTGACCACCGGCGGGAAGAACTTCATGATGCGGCGGATGCCAAAGGTAGAGATCAGCAGGCTGGCCACCAGATAGACCAGACCCGAGAACGCAACGGCAGCGCAGGCATAAGGCAGCATCTTGGTGTTGGCAACGGTCAGGTTGCCGTCGGCATCAGCCAGCATGGGAGCCACGATGGAGAAGCCGCCCAGATACGCAAAGGAGGAACCGAGGAATGCCGGAACCTTCTTTTTGGTAACGAGGTGGAACAGCAGGGTGCCCAGACCGGCACACAGCAGAGTAGTGGAAACGCTCAGGCCGGTGAGCAGCGGCACCAGAACCGTTGCACCGAACATGGCAAACATGTGCTGCACACCCAGAATAAACATCCGGCCAGTGCCCAGCTTTTTGGCGTCGTATACGCCCTTGGAGTAATCGATCTTTTCGCTCATAGAAAACCTCCTGTACTGTTATTCCCAAAAAAAGAGGCATTGCCGTTAAAACAGCAGTGCCTCTGAATTTCAGGAACAAGACCTCCACACAAAAATAGGAAAGAAGCAGCTATGCAGTCGCTCGCGCTTAAACATTGTGCTCCTCCCCTTCTTTTTGTGTTCTTTCCAACAACCGGAACCGCTCCGGCAAGGCAGCAGCAGCGCCGCGGCCTTTTTGATAAGTATAACAGATTTTAGGCTTTCCAGCAAGGTGTTGACAGCTTTTTCTTGCCTGTTACGCCGCGCTGCGGGCTGCGGGGGTTGCGCTTCGAGACGGAATCGCCTATAATAGAGCCTGTTCTTATTTCCTACTATCATAATATGTTGATATTACAGGAGGCTCTATGCTCTATCTGGATTATTCTGCCAACACCCCGGTGGACGAGGAAGTATTGCAATGCTTCTGCGAAGCAGAGCGGCAATACCCGGGCAACGCCAACGCCCACCATCAGGCAGGCGCTGCCGCAAAGGCTGCCATAAACGAGGCAACCTGCAGCATCGCCCGCCGTCTGGGAGCACCGCCTGCGGGCATCGTCTACACCTCCGGTGCCAGCGAAGCCAACAACCTTGCCGTGAAGGGTCTGGCAGCGCTGGGAGGTGCGGCAGGCAGGCACATCCTCTCTACCCCGCTGGAGCATTCGTCCGTCAGCGGCAGTCTGGAGGCGCTGCAAAAGCAGGGGTACGAGGTGGAGTTGCTGGACATCCTGCCGGACGGCACGGTGAGCCTTGTAGACCTGAAAAAGCGGCTGCGCCCGGACACCATACTGGTAGCTGTGACCGCCGTGGACAGCGAGCTGGGCGTAGTGCAGCCCATTGCAGAAATCGCAGCGCTTTTAAAGGCGTATCCCAACTGCCATTTCCATGTGGACGCCACACAGGCTGTGGGAAAAATCCCTGTACAGTTTGAGGGCATGGACACCATGAGCCTGACAGCCCATAAGTTTTACGGGCTCAACGGCATCGGTATGTTGGTAAAGCGGCTGGGACTGGCGCTCCCGCCCCTCATCCACGGCGGAGAGAGCACTACCCCCTACCGCAGCGGCACACCTACCGTGGCGCTTGCCTGTTCGCTGGCACTGGCCTTGGAAAAAGCTGCTGTGGAACTGCCCGCCCGCGCCGCAATCGTCCGCAGCCTGAATAATCGGCTGCGTGCAGAGCTTTCCCGCTATCCTAAAGTGCACATCAACAGCCCGGCAAACGCTGTGCCGCATATCCTGAACCTGAGCGTGCAGGGCGTAAAGGGCACCGTATTCCAGCGGGAGCTGGACGCGCACGGGGTGTGCGTTTCGGTCAAATCGGCCTGTTCGTCCGATGGACTGCCCTCCCGGGCAGTGCTGGCGGTCAGTCAGGACCGGCGCAATGCCCTTTCCTCCTGGCGCATCAGCCTGAGCCACCTTACCACAGAGGAGGAATTGATCGGCTTTTTGCAGGCCTTTGCAGACTGCTACAACGCACTGACGCGATAAAAGAGCTGCGAAAAAGAAACACCCCAGAAGGTTCCGTTTTCAAAGAACTTTCTGGGGTGTTGGTGCTACGGGGGATTACTCGAGCTCGGTAGGTTTATTTCTTTACTAAGCAAATTTGTTTAGTAAGCCTATTCTTAGATGTTCACTTTTCCATGAGATTGCCGTGGTAGATGTGGCTTGCTGATTTTTTAGTATCAAGATAGTATCACACAACCAGTGGGATCTCTGTGAGTATTATAACGTATTTACGTTTAGGATGCAACTATCTTTTAAGGGTCACATCTTACCTGCATCCGCCAGATAGTTTTCTCCCCATTTGCACATCGCATCCAGAATAGGAATGATGCTTCTCCCAAAATCGCTGAGCGAATATTCTACCTTTGGCGGCACAACAGGATAAACTTTCCGAATAATCAAGTTATCGTTTTCAAGTTCTCGAAGCTGCTGCGTCAGCATTTTAGGGGTAGCCTTGGGAATCAGTTTTCCTATCTCATTAAAGCGCAAGGTATTATCGATTAAATGCCACAGAATAAGTGCCTTATATTTTCCACCAATCAAATCGAGGGTTGCTTCAACTGGGCAGCTAAAGGTACTTGGACATTTCATTTTTCTCTTCCTCACACTATCTTTTTGGGTACTACATGACAAAAAAGTGCGTTCTTGCTTTTTTGAAAACGACTGATAAAATCATAGCATAGGCCGATTGAATTATCAAGACCCTACATAAACTTACATTTCCAGAAAGGACTATCACATTATGAACTTTTTGACACTTGCAAAGAAACGGTATAGTGTACGCGCTTACACAAAGCAGAAGGTTGAGAAGGAAAAGCTGGATGCCATCTTGGAAGCCGCCCATGTTGCGCCCACGGGTGGTAATTGCCAACCGCAGCACCTGATCGTGGTGCAGAGCGATGAGGGCCTTCGTAAAATTGGAAAGGCCACAAATATCTATGGTGCTCCATTGGCAATTATTGTTTGCAGTGATACAAGCAAGGTCTGGACACGTCCCTTTGACGGCAAAAAACTGACCGATATTGATGCAAGCATCATTACCGACCACATGATGATGGAAGCCACCTACTTAGGTTTGGGAAGCGTATGGGTATGCTATTTTAAGCCAGACATCTTGAAAGCCGAATTCAGGCTTCCCGCCAACCTTGAACCCGTCAACATCCTTGTTCTTGGCTACGCTGATACTTCTCGTGAAAAGGCTCTGCCCGCAGATCGCCATGCAAAAATGAGAAACCCTCTTTCTGCCATGGTATCTTTCGAGGAGCTTTAACTTAAAATTATATCTTTATAACATTCTATTTTCTCTGGCACGTCCAACCATTAAGTTTTTCTTAATAGTTCCCACTGCCAAACTCGAACCATCCGAAAATCCCGGATAGTTGCCCGATTACCTGAGCTATTAAGCAATACTTAACAACTGCCTTGAACTCTTCGGAATTTCCGAATGGTTGCCCCCTATAGATACAGGAACCCCCCGCCAGCTCACACTGACGAGGGGTTCCATGCGTTTTTGATCAAATGCAGTTGGTGAAAATTACTCGAGCTCGATGGTTGCAGGCGGTTTACCGGTGCAATCGTAGAACACGCGGTTGACGTGCTTGACCTCGTTGACGATGCGGCTGGTGACAGTGCCCAGAACATCCCACGGCATATCGTAGCTTTCTGCGGTCATGAAGTCGGTGGTGGTCACGGCGCGCAGCGCAACGGCGTAGTCGTAGGTGCGCTCGTCACCCATGACGCCAACGCTGTGCATATTGGTCAGCGCAGCGTAGTACTGGCTGATCTCCTTATCCAGACCGGCCTTGGCGATCTCTTCGCGCCAGATGGCGTCAGCGTCCTGCACGATGGTGACCTTCTCGGGGGTCACCTCGCCGATGATGCGGATGCCCAGACCGGGGCCGGGGAACGGCTGACGGCTGACCAGATACTCGGGCAGACCCAGCTCGCGGCCGGCCTGACGGACTTCGTCCTTGAACAGGTTGCGCAGAGGCTCCACCAGCTCCTTGAAGTCCACGGTATCGGGCAGACCGCCCACGTTGTGGTGGCTCTTGATGACAGTGGACTCGCCGCCCAGACCGCTCTCCACCACGTCGGGGTAGATGGTGCCCTGTGCAAGGAAGTCCACCTTACCGATCTTCTTGGCCTCTTCCTCGAACACGCGGATGAATTCCTCACCGATGATCTTGCGCTTGCGCTCCGGCTCGGTGACGCCCTTCAGCTTGCTGAAGTAGCGATCGCGGGCATCCACACAGATGAAGTTGATGTCAAAGCCGTTGGCATTGCCCGGGCCAAAGACAGAGCAGACCTCTTCCTTTTCGTTTTTGCGCAGCAGGCCGTGATCCACGAACACGCAGGTCAGCTGCTTGCCGATGGCTTTGGCCAGCATAGCGGCCAGCACGGAGGAATCCACGCCGCCGGACAGGGCGCACAGCACCTTGCCCTCGCCGATGCGCTCCCGTAGAGCCTTGACGTTATTCTCTACAAAGGAATCCATCTTCCAGTCGCCGGAGCAGCCGCAGACGTTGTACACGAAGTTGCGCAGCATCTTCTTGCCCTCGGCGGTGTGCAGCACCTCCGGGTGGAACTGTACGGCGTACAGACCCTTTTCGGCATTTTCAACGGCTGCCACAGGGCAGTTTGCGGTGTGAGCAGTGATCTCAAAGCCGGGAGCTGCCTGCTCGATGTAGTCGTTGTGGCTCATCCAGCAGATGGTAGAGGGCTGCACATCGGTGAACAGCTTGCTCTCGGTGTTCACGAACACCTCAGTCTTGCCGTACTCACGCTCGGGAGCGCGGCAGACATGACCGCCCAGCAGGTGCATCATCAGCTGGCTGCCGTAGCAGATGCCCAGCACAGGCACACCCCAGCTGAAGATCTCAGGGTCGATGGTGGGAGAATCCTCCAGATAAACGCTGTTGGGGCCGCCGGTGAAGATAATGCCCTTGGGATTCTTGGCCTTGATGACCGAAAGATCGGTTTTATAGGAATAGATCTCGCAGTAGACATTATTTTCTCGGACGCGGCGGGCAATCAGCTGATTGTACTGTCCGCCAAAGTCCAGCACGATGACAGTTTCATGCTGCATGATGTTTTCCTCCATTTTTAAGTGAGTTTCTACAGATAATTTTAGTATAGCACATCTCACAACAAAAAGCGACAGTTTTTGTGAAGTTTTCTGTCATTTCATTCTGCGGATCGGGTGCCGCAGCACGGTTTTCAGCTTCTCCGGTGCGGTGCGGCGCGGGTCGCCCAGATAGATCTCGTGATGGAAGCGCGTGTCTGAAAAATCCAGGCAATATCCCTGCTCCGCAGCAAACGCATCCAGCTGCCGCAGGGTCTCCGGCTCGGTGTCATAGGAGCCGATGTGCATACATTGCACGCACAGGCCTTCATCGTAGGTGAAAAATTCCACCTTAGAAAAGTCTTTTTTCTTTTTGGCTGTGGCCTCCTGCACTGCCCAGTCGAATTCTGCACGAGTGACAAATTCCGGCAGACGGATCATGGAGGTCCAGATAAAAGTTTCCTTGTTGGAAAAATCCACGCCCTCTGCCCCGGGCTGATGCCACAGGCCTTCCAGCGGCGGAACGACATATTCAAAATAACCGTCCATCTTATGGCTGCTCTTGTAGCTCATTTTAATGGTGAATGCAATGCCGTACAGCAGCTCCAGCGCTGCCTTGTATTCCCCTGCCGGGTCGTTGGGGTCACCCTTGCCCTGTACCGCCGCAAAATTCATCGCAGGGATGGTAATGATCTGCGGTTTCTTCGGCGGGAGATAGAATTCTTTGTATTCTTTCTTATAGTCAAATGGCATCCTTCTTTTCTCCTTCCAGCAGCGCACGCTGTTTCTTTTTGCTGAAGCTGCCCAGCACGAGCCGGTAAGATTTTTCCAGCATCTCCCGCAGCAGTGCATCCGGCACATTTCCATCTGCTTTTACAGAGTTCCAATGCACCTTATTCATATAGTAGCCCGGAATGATATCCTCATACTGTCGGCGCAGAAAATCGCCCTCAGCGGGGTCCAGTTTGCAGGTAATATACACCGGCTTTCCTGTGGCGTCATCCAGACAGACGGCTGCAAACATTTTGCCGCCGATGTGGTATCTTATCCAGTTCCACTCTGCCTGTAAGTCTTTGGTAACGCTGGGCTTTTGTAAAAGCTCCGTATCGATCCAGCTGTATTTCATGGCAGCACCTCCGTTTTTCTCAGTATAACTGATTTGGAGGCATTTGTAAACAAAAAGTTGTTAATTTTGTTTTGTAAAACGTCTGGCCTAAAAAACGGCAGCAAAAAAGCCATCCGCTCAGAAAATCCGAACGGATGGCTCTTACGTTTGATGTTATGATCAGATGGAAATGGTGTTGCACACATCCACCAGCACGGGGTCAAGGCTCTTGGTCATCTCCAAAGCTTCGTCCACGGGGTAGTCCACCAGCTTCTCGCCCTTCATGCCGACAATGCGGTTATACTTGCCCTGCTCCAGCAGGCAGACAGCCTGATAGCCCATGGCAGAAGCATTCACGCGGTCACGCAGGGTGGGAGAACCGCCGCGCTGCACATGACCCAGAATGGTTGCGCGGGAATCGATACCGGTGCGTGCCTGGATCTCGTTGGCGATCTCCTGTGCATGACCCACGCCCTCGGCCACGATGATGATAAAGTGACGCTTGCCGGTCTTCTGGGTCTCGGCGATCTTATCCAGAATGTCGCGCTGCATATCAAATTCCTTCTCGGGCAGCAGCACAGCCATAGCGCCGGAGGCGATGGCCACGTTCAGAGCGATGTAACCGGCGTTGCGGCCCATGACCTCTACCACACTGCAGCGGTCGTGGCTCTGGGTGGTGTCGCGCAGCTTGTCGATCATTTCCAGCGCGGTATTCATGGCGGTATCATAGCCGATGGTGTAATCGGTGCAGGCGATATCGTTATCAATGGTGCCGGGCAGACCGATCATGGGGATGCCGCGGTGTGCCAGTGCGCGGGCACCGCGGTAGGAGCCATCGCCGCCGATAACGACCAGCGCATCAATGCCCAGCTCGCGGCACTTTTCAGCGCCCTTATCCTGACCTTCCTTGGTCTTGAACTCCAGGCAGCGTGCCGTATACAGAATGGTGCCGCCGGCAGAGATGATGTTAGAAACGCTGCGCAGGTTCATTTCAAAGCACTCGCCGTTCAGCAGGCCGTTGTAGCCGCGCTGAATGCCGATCATACGGAAGCCCTTGTGCAGGCCGGTGCGTACCACAGCGCGCACAGCAGCGTTCATGCCGGGAGCATCACCACCGCTTGTAAGCACGCCAATCGTTTTGATTTGCTTTTCCATACGAGAGATTCCCTCCAATTTACAGTTCAGTTCTTCATTTACCCTTTTGCCTGTAATCTCTTCTTCCCGAAACAGGCTGGTTGCTTTGCAACAGCTTTGGTTCGCCTTTAATGATTATAGCACACCATCCAGACAAATTTCAATAGGGTTTTGAGACTTTATACAATTCCATACAACATAAAATGGTATCGATACATCGTATTATTTTTGCAATTCATGCCGCTCAAAAAAATTAAAATCACCTCATGCGGTGCCATTCGTGCACAAATATGTCATTTTGTTGCAACATTCTCTGCACCCACCAGCCGCTCCAGCTCTTTGAAGAAAAGCGGATGCCCGGAGGTGTACAGTCGGCGCGGTGCAGCCAGCTTCTGCCTGGTGTCCTCCAGATACAGGATCACCGGGATATCGCCGTCAAAGATCTCCAGCAGGTTCACCACTTTATCGTACTGGGGGCAGCTGCGGGACGGCAGACGGATGAACACCCGCCGGGCAGCTGTTTTGACAGGGTCCGGGCGGCCTTTATCCAAGCGGGTCGGGTCGTAGCTGTCAATGGGCAGAATGCTGTCTGCCAGCAGCTTGGAGGCTTCATCCTCCCGCACGGAAAGCCGGCCGTCGATGACCACAACAGCGTTTTCCTGAATGGCATCCCGGAACCGGTCCAGCACCTTGGGGAACACGATCACCTCCATGGTGCCGGTCAGATCCTCCACGCTGGTAAAGGCCATCATGCTGTTGGATTTGGTCGTCATCATGCGGTTTTTGACCACCGCACACACAATGCGCACCTTCTCACCGTCCTGCACATGGGCATCCTCGCCGGTGAGGTCTTTGATGGTATGGGAGCCGATGCGGGCAGATTTTTCCCGGTAAGCGTCCAGCGGGTGGCCGGACAGGTACAGACCGCTGACCTCTTTTTCCTGCTGCAGCAGCTCGGCTGGGGTGTACTCTGCCAAAGGACGAATTTCGTAGACGTCCGCTTGCGGGCTTTCCTGCACTTCTCCGCTCATGACGGAGAACAGATCCAGCTGCCCCTCCAGATTGCGGCGGGAGTCCGTCTCGATGCTCTTGAGGATGCCCTCTACCGCCTCCACCATGCTGTGGCGGTTTGAGCCGAAGCAGTCAAAGGCACCGGCCTTAATCAGACTTTCCACCGAGCGGCGGTTCAGCTCGCTGCCATGCATCCGCTTGCAGAAATCGTAAAGGCTGGTGTAGGGCTTTTCCCTGCGCTCAGTAACTGCATTCTCAATAAGGTTGCGGCCTACGTTTTTCACCGCGTTCAGGCCAAAACGGATCTGGCCGTTATCATCAGCAGTAAAGCCGCCGTTGGAGATGTTCACATCCGGCGGCAGCACCTTGATGCCAAGGCGGGCACACTCGCCGGAATACTCAATGACCTTATCCGTGTTGTCCAGCACACTGGTGAGCAATGCTGCCATGAACTGGCTGGGGTAATGGCACTTGAGATAAGCGGTCTGGAAAGCCACATAGGCGTAGCAGGCCGCATGGCTCTTGTTGAAGGCGTAGGACGCAAAGCTGGACATCTCATCGTAGATCTGGTTTGCCACCTGCTCCGGGATGCCGTTGGCAACGCAGCCCGGGCATTCGTGGCCGGGCTCAGTGCAGCCATGCACAAAGTGCTCCCGTTCTGCCTCCATGACGGCGTGCTTCTTTTTGCTCATGGCGCGGCGGACGTTATCTGCCTGCCCGAAGGAGAAGCCCGCCAGCTCCCGAAAGATCTGCATGACCTGCTCCTGATAGACAATGCAGCCGTTGGTCACATCCAGAATGTGCGCCAGCTGCGGGGTCTTATAGCTGATCTTATCCGGCTCGTGCCGGTTGCGCAGATAGGTGGGAATGGAGTCCATGGGGCCCGGGCGGTACAGGCTGATCAGAGCGATGACATCCTCAAGGTTCTGGGGCTGCAAGCCCACAAGCACCTGCTTCATGCCGGAAGATTCCAGCTGGAACACGCCCTCGGTATCGCCCTGACCCAGCATTTTATAGGTATCCGGGTCGTCATAATCCAGCTTTCGGATGGAGAACTCCGGGTGCTGCTTTTGCACCGCAACCTCTGCGTCCCGGATGACGGTCAGGGTGCGCAGACCCAGAAAGTCCATCTTCAAAAGACCCAGTTCTTCGATCTCGGTCATGTTGAACTGGGTCACCGGCAGGCCGTCGTTGGTGGCAAGCGGCAGATAATAATCGGTCGGCTCCGGCGTGATGACCACGCCCGCCGCGTGGGTGGAGGCGTGCCGGGGCATACCCTCCACCTTCAGGGCGGTATCGATGAGCTCGGTCACCTGCGGGTCGGTATCGTAGAGCTTTTTCAGTTCGCTGGAAACCTCCAACGCCCGCTTGAGGGTCATCTTCAGTTCCATGGGCACAAGCTTCGCCACCACATCCACCTGCTGGTACGGGATGCCCATCACACGACCCACGTCCCGGATGGCGTTGCGGGCGGCCATGGTGCCAAAGGTGACGATCTGCGCCACATGGTCCGCACCGTATTTGCGGTTTACATAGTCGATGACCTCCTGCCGGCGCTCGTAGCAGAAGTCTACATCGAAATCCGGCATACTGACGCGCTCGGGATTCAAAAAGCGCTCGAAGATCAGGTTATAGCGGATGGGGTCGATATCCGTGATGCCCACGCAGTAGGCAGCAATACTGCCTGCGCCGGAGCCGCGTCCCGGCCCCACCGGGATGCCCTGACTTTTTGCAAAGTTGATGTAGTCCCACACGATGAGGTAGTAGTTGGTATACCCCATGGTCTTGACCACACCGATCTCGTATTTCAGGCGGTCGATGTTGGCCTGCGGCACGTCCGGGCCGTAGCGGCGTTCCAAGCCGTCCCAGCAGAGTTTTTCAAAGTAGGCCTGATTGTCCATGCCGTCCGGGGCTTTGTAGTAAGGGATCTTGGTATGGCCGAACTCAAAGTCAAAATTGCACTGCTCTGCGATCTTTGCCGTATTGGCGCAGGCCTCCGGTACCATGGAGAACAGTTCGTACATCTCGTCTGTGGTCTTGACGTAGAATTCATCGGTCTGGAACTCCATGCGGTCGGCATCCTGAATGGTCTTGCCGGTCTGGATGCACAGCAGGATGCTCTGCATCTTGGCGTCCTCTTTGCGCAGATAATGGGCGTCGTTGGTAGCTGCCATGGGAATGCCCGTCTCCCGGGAAAGCTTGATAAGTTGCGGCAGAACGGTGGTATCCTCTTTCAGGCCGTGATCCTGCAATTCGATGTAGTAATTCTCCGCACCGAACAGGTCCCGGTACCACAGCGCAGTCGCCTTTGCGCGCTCGTAGTCCCCTGCCAGAATGGCCTGCGGGATCTCGCCCGCCAGACAGGCCGAAAGACAGATAAGCCCCTCGTGGTATTGCTCCAAAAGCTGCTTATCCACGCGGGGCTTGGAGTAAAAGCCCTCCACAAAACCGGCCGAGACCATCTTGATCAGGTTCTTATAACCGGTCTCGTTTTTGCACAGTAAGATCAGGTGGTTGTTGCCGTCGATCTTATTTACCTTATCAAAGCGGGTACGGGTGGCAACATACACCTCGCAGCCGATAATGGGCTTGATGCCCGCCTTTTTGGCTGCTTTATAAAACTGCACACAGCCGTACATCACGCCGTGGTCGGTGCAGGCAATGGCGGTCTGTCCGCACTCCTTCACCCGCTCCATCAGCTGGTCGATGCGGCAGGCGCCATCCAGAAGGCTGTATTCCGTATGGATATGCAAATGGGCAAAGGGACGGGTATTTGCGGTAGGTTCACTCATTGTACGGCCTCCTGTCCCTCCTGCTGGCGCTGACGGAGATTTTCTGCCAGCGCTTCCAGTTTTTTCATCCGGTGTGATAAGCCGGATTTGCTCACCGCCGGGTCAAAGCAGCCGCACAGTGCGGTAAGCGAAAGATCCGGGTATTGCAGACGCTTGGCGGCTGCCTGCTGCAATACTTCCGGCAAGGTTTCCAGTGCGTGCTGCTCCTGCAAATAGCGGATGGCTTTCAGGGTTTGGGCATTTGCCCGCGCCGTTTTGCCAAGGTTTGCGGTATCGCAGTTGGTCTGCCGATTGGTCTGGTTGCGTACCTGCTTGAAGGCTTTGAGCACGCTGATCTGGGTCGCGGCATCTGCAGCACCCATAAAGCGGAGCAGCCGCTCCACGTTGGCACCGGTCTTGACGTAGATCAGGTTCACGCCGTTGCGGCGGGTGCGGTGGGGCGCAAACTCGTGCTCGGCCAGCAGCGCCTCAAAATCCCGGGCAAGGTTCGTCCGGGAGGTGAGAAATTCCAGATTATATTCCTTTTGCGGGTCGGTGACCGTGCCGCTGCACAAAAAAGCCATGGCAATATAGGCGCTGACACAGGTCTGGCAGCGGATAAGCCCGGGGTCGATCTGCAAACTGGTCTCCCTGCCGGTGGTGCCGAACAGCTCGTGCAGGCGGGCGACCTGCTCTGCATCGCGGATATTGAACTCGTACAGCACACCGCTGGCGCGGGGCTTTTCCAATATCTCGCCCCGGATGCCGCAGCGGGCAAACAGCTGCTGCGCCAGCTGCACCGTGTGGGGCTGCTCGGTTTGCAGCACAAGGCCGCGGGCATCAAAGTATTTGGCAAAGCAGGCAATGCCATAGGCAGCTGCACGCACACAGCACTCCTTGGTGGGGCTGCGCTGCGCGATCTCCTCCCGCGCACTGGATGCAAAACTCATAGTATTCCCTCTGTTTTCAGCGCACGGCATCCCGGTGCTGCACCCCGGGCTCGTAGCCCAGAGAATTGCAGTATTCCGCAAGCTTGCGTGCAAATGTGATGGAGCGGTGTTTACCGCCCGTGCAGCCCACCGCAATGGTCAGCTGACTTTTGCCCTCCTTGACATAGAGCGGCAGGGCGTACTGCAAAAAATTCTCGTACCGGTGCAGCAGCTCCTGCGCTTCGGGGTGGCTCAGGACAAAATCCACCACCTCCTGATCCAGCCCGGTCTTGTGCTTCAGTTCCGGCACATAGAAGGGGTTTGGCAGGCAGCGCACATCCAGCACAAGGTCTGCCTCCGGCGGCAGACCAAACTTGAACCCGAAGGACATGATGGTAAGCCGCATGGCATCTTTTGCCCCGCCGTTTTTCATAAACAGATCGCAGATGCGCTCTTTATTCTGGGAGGTGGAGAGCAGACCGGTGTTGATGGTGTAGTCCGCACGCTCTTTCAAGGGCTGTAAGATCTGCCGCTCCTTCAAAAAGGCATCCCGGGTGGAGATGCCCTCTGCAATGCTGATGGGGTGGCGGCGGCGGGTCTCGCTGTAACGGCGCATCAGAACATCGTCCGGTGCGTCCAGAAACAGGATCTTATAGGGTGTTTTCTGGTCATCCAGCTGCTGCAAGGCAGTTTCGACCTGTTCCCTGCTGCGGCAGCCGCGCACATCCATGGAAAGCGCCACCCGCTCCAGCTGGTTGTCGCCCGCCTTGGAAAACGCCGTAATGCTGGGCAGCAGCCCCGCCGGGACGTTATCGATGCAGAAAAAACCGATATCCTCCAGCGCATTCATAGCCACAGACTTTCCCGCGCCGGAAAGTCCGCTGACGATCAACAGCTCCATCTGTATTTTCCACTCCTTTTATTCCCGCAGCTCAGCGCACTACGCGGATCTCTTTTTCCAGATCGTAGCCGGTCTTTTCCTTTACAATGGCGCGCACTTCCTCGCACAGCGCCAGCACATCCGCACAAGTCGCACCGCCAAGGTTCACCACAAAGCCGCAGTGCTTCTCGCTGACGGCGGCACCACCGTGCCGGTACCCCCGCAGACCGCACTGGTCGATGAGGGCAGCGGCAAAAGCGCCCACCGGGCGCTTGAAGGTGCTGCCTGCGCTGGGCTTATCCAACGGCTGTTTATCCAGCCGCTTTGCCATCAGCTCGTCCATTTTCGCGCGGATGGCTTCCGGCTCGCCCGGGGTCAGGGCAAACTGTGCCGAAAGGATGCAGCTGCCGTTTTCTTCAAAAATGCTGTGGCGGTAGCGCAAATCAAGCTCTGCCGCTGCTGTCTCTTTCACTTCGCCCTCGGCGGTAAGGTACTGCACCGTGGTCAGCACATCCTTCATCTCGCCGCCGTAGGCACCGGCGTTCATATAGACTGCGCCGCCCACTGTACCGGGGATGCCGTAGGCAAATTCCAGCCCGGCTAGGCCGTGCTCCAGCGCCGTTTTGCACAGTGCCGAGAGCCGCACGCCCGCCCCGGCGGTGAGCTGTATGCCGTGCACCTCCACAGTGTCCTGCATGGAGGAGATATCCAGCACTGCACCGTTGTAGCCCTCGTCGGCAAACAGGATGTTGCTGCCGTTGCCCAGCAGATAGTACCGGACGCCCTGCGCCTTGCACAGGGAAACGGCACGGCAAAGCTGTGCCCGGTCTACCGGCTGCACGAACAGCCGCGCCGGGCCGCCGATCTTAAAGGTGCAGTGCGCTGCCAGCGGCTCGTTTTCTTTATAAGCAATGCCTGCTGCGGTCAGCAGCTGCATGAGTTGTTCCATAGGGTCAGGCTCCTTTTTTATAGAGAGGTTCAGTCCATTTTGTCATCCAGTCCAAGCCGGATCAGCAGCTCCTTGGCTGCGTTATAGCCCATCTTCTTCTGGCGGTTATTGATGGCTGCGGTCTCCAGCACCACAGCCAGATTACGGCCGGGAGAGACCGGGATGCTGGTGCTGGGAATGCTGACGCCCAGAATGTCGTAGTATTCGCTTTCCAGACCGGTGCGCTGGTAGTTCTTGGTGGGGTCCCACGCTTCCAGCTGCACCACCAGATCCAGACTTTCGCTCAGCTTGACGGCACCCACGCCGTACACGCGGGCCACGTTGACGATGCCAATGCCGCGCAGCTCGATAAAGTGGCGGATGTTTTCCGGTGCAGTGCCCATGATCTGGCGGTTGGACACCTTGCGCAGCTCCACGGCATCATCTGCCACCAGACGGTGGCCGCGCTTGACCAGCTCGATGGCCAGCTCGCTTTTGCCGATGCCGCTGTCGCCCAAGATCAGAATGCCCTCGCCGTACACCTCCACCAGAACACCGTGCCGGGTGATGCGGGGCGCAAGCTCCAGGTTCAGCACGCTGATCAGACTGCCCATCAGGGTGCAGGTAGTCTCGTTGGAGCGCAGCAGGGCAACTGCGTGCTTCTGCGCCAGCTGCTGCATCTCCGGGAAGGGGGTCAGTTCCTCGCTGCGGCAGACGATGACCGCCGGGGGCTGCTGCCGGAACAGCTGTTCCAGCGCCTCGTAGCGTTTTTCTGCCGTCAGACCGGACAGAAAGTTCATCTCTGCCAGACCCATGATCTGCAAGCGGAGCTTATCAAAGTAATCATAATAGCCTGCCAGAAACAGACCCGGGCGGTTGACCTCGGCGATCTCTACGCTGATCTCATCCAGCGCCCGGGGGGTGTATACCACTTCCATGCTGACGCGGTCGGTCAGCGTTTTAAGCGAAACATTGAACGTACCCATCCTGGTTCCTCCTATATCCTATTGCCGCGCCGTGCTGCGGGCACTCTTATTCCTATTATAATAAAATTTAGCGGCAAATACAACGCCCGGGGCGCTGTTTTTGTACTGCAGGCGGGAAACCGACGCTGCATCGCTGCCCGTGCACAGGATTTTTACATTTTTCTTACTTTACATGGGTTTTACATTTCGTCGATTTCAAATTTTACATTGTTTTTCTATACTTAAAGCACAGGAGAAAAACACGTCAAGATAAAGTGAGGAAAACACTTATGACCATTTTTAATGTCTTTTCGCTGCTGGGAGGTCTGGCCCTGTTTTTGTTCGGTATGGACATCATGGGCAAGGCACTGGAAAAGCAGGCCGGCGGCCAGCTGCAAAAAATTCTCAGCAAACTGACCGACAACCCCCTCAAGGGCTTTTTTCTGGGTCTGTGCGTGACTGCTGTGATCCAGAGTTCCAGCGCTACCACCGTTATGGTGGTGGGCTTTGTCAACAGCGGCATCATGGAGCTGCATCAGGCCATTGGCGTGATCATGGGCAGCAACGTGGGTACCACCGTGACCAGCTGGATCTTGAGCCTTTCCGGCTTGCAGGGTGACAGCCTGTTCATCCAGCTGCTCAAACCTACTTCTTTTAGTCCGGTGCTTGCATTTATTGGCATTTTGCTGTATATGTGTAAGAGTGAGAAGAAAAAAGGCGTGGGCACCATCCTCATCGGCTTTGCCGTGCTGATGACTGGCATGACCACCATGTCCAACGCGGTGCTGCCGTTGCAAAACGAGGCATGGTTCACCAGCCTGTTCACCCGCTTCTCTAACCCCCTGCTGGGCGTTCTTGTGGGTGCAGTGGTCACCGGCATCATCCAGAGTTCCAGCGCCAGCGTGGGCATCCTGCAGGCGCTGAGCGCCACCGGCGTCATCACCTACGGCAGTGCCATTCCCATCATCATGGGTCAGAATATCGGCACCTGTGTGACTGCCCTGCTGTCCTCGGTGGGTGCGAACAAGAACGCCCGCCGGGCTGCCATGGTGCACTTGTACTTCAACATCATCGGTGTGACCATCTTCCTGTTCGGGTTCTATGGGCTCAACGCTGTCTGTCACTTTGCCTTTGTGGATACCACCATTGAGGCCTGGGGCATTGCAGTGGTGCACTCGGTGTTCAACATTCTGGCCACCGTCATTCTGCTGCCCTTTGCCACCGGGCTGGAAAAGCTGGCCATCCTGACCATTCCCGATTCCCCGGAAAAAGAGGAGTTTGCTCTGCTGGATGACCGTCTGCTGAACACCCCCGCTATGGCTGTGGAGCGTGCCCGCGCCGCTACCGCTGAAATGGCAGAGCTTGCCCGGGTGGGCGTGGTACAGGCCATGAGCCTGACCCATGAATGGAACGACGAACTTGCCCAGAAGGTGCGGGACGAGGAAAAAAAGGTAGACCGGTACGAGGACGCACTGGGCACCTATCTGGTCAAGTTGTCCGGCCGGGAACTGAACCACACCGACAGCCAGAGCGTGAACACCCTGCTGCACACCATCAGCGATTTTGAGCGCATCAGCGACCATTCCGTCAACCTGCTGGAATCCGCCGAGGAGATGCACCAGAAGGACATCCATTTTTCCAAGGATGCGCAGGAGGAGCTGCAGGTGCTGGAGGATGCGGTGCAGGATACCCTGAGCCGCACCACTGATGCCTTCCGCAAGGGGGATCTGCACCTTGCCTCCAAGGTGGAGCCGCTGGAGGCCGTGGTCAACGAGCTGGTGCGTGCCATCAAGGCGCGTCATATCGCCCGCCTGCAGGCCGGCAGCTGCTCTATTGAGTACGGCTTTGTGCTGGACGATATGCTGACCAACTACGAGCGTGTGTGCGACCATTGCAGCAACGTAGCGGTTGCACAGATCGAGGTAGCACAGGACAGCTTTGATACCCACGCCTACCTGAATGATCTGCGCCACGGCAACGACACCAAGGAAAGTGAAGAATTCCACCGCCGTCTGGACCGCTACCGCGAGCGGTATCTGTTCCCGGACGGACAGACTGCTGAGGAGAATTGAGTTATGATCTATATCGTAGAGGACGACGCTTCCATCCGGGAGCTGGAGCAGTATGCCCTGCAATCCAACGGCTACGAGGTGCAGGGCTTTGAAAGCGCCGAGCCCTTCTGGCAGGCCATGCGCACTGCCGAGCCGGAGCTGGTGATCTTAGACGTGATGCTGCCCGGCGAGGACGGCTTTTCCATCCTGAAAAAGCTGCGCAACACCCCTTCCCTGCGCAAGCTGCCCATCATTATGGTCACTGCAAAATCCAGCGAATTGGACACCGTGCGCGGGCTGGACTGCGGCGCAGATGATTACATTGCAAAGCCCTTTGGCATTATGGAGTTTCTTAGCCGGGTGCGGGTGGCGCTGCGGCGCGCTGCCCCGGAGGTAAGGCCGGACGTACTGGTGTTTCATGAGATTCAGCTGGACAACGCCCGCCACAGCGTTACGGTAAACAGCACCCCGGTGGAGCTGACCTACAAGGAATACTGCCTGCTGCGGCTGCTGCTGGAAAACACCAGTCTGGTAGTGACCCGCGAGACGATTTTGCAGGTAGTATGGGGCACCGACATCTCGGTGGAAAGCCGTACCGTGGATATGCATATCCGCACCCTGCGCAAAAAGCTGGGCGATGCCGGGCGTTACATCTGCACCGTGCGCAAGGTGGGCTACAAGCTGACCGATGAGGAGGCCGAAGAAGAATGAAGTTGCGCAGCATGGAAGAAAAGATCAGCTACCGGTTGTTCCTGATGGGCTTTCTGGGGCTTATATTCACCGCAGCGCTGTGCATTTTTGTATTCCATAAAGCCTTTACGGCGCAGGCATGGTCGGGGCTGGAGCGCGAGACCGAGCTTGTGCGCGCCGGGTACGAGCAGACCGGAGACCCCGCACAGCTGAGCGCCTTTGTGACCGATGATCTGCGCGTGACGCTGATCAGTCAGGACGGCAGCGTGCTGTTTGAATCTGCCACCGACCAGCCCATGGAGAACCATCTGACCCGCCCGGAGATCCGTGATGCTATTGCAAACGGCGAGGGACGGGACATTCGCGATTCCCAGACCATGGGTTACGAGACCTATTACTATGCGCTCCGGCTTTCCAGCGGGGACGTGCTGCGCGTGGCGCAGGACGCCGAGACCGTGTGGTCCATCTATGATGCCACCATCCCGGCCATCGTGCTGAGCTGTGTGGCGCTGATGCTGGCCGCCGCGGTGCTGGCCGCCCTGCTGACCAAGGCACTGGTGCAGCCGGTGCTGAACATGACCGAAGACTTGGATCACATTCAGGAAAACGTACCCTACCGGGAGCTGATTCCCTTTGCGGAGAGTATCCACTCTGACCGCATCCTGCGGGAGAACAACGAGAAAATGCGGCAGGAGTTCACCGCCAATGTCAGCCATGAACTCAAGACCCCGCTGACCAGCATTTCCGGCTATGCAGAACTGATCGAGACTGGCATTGCAAAGCCGGAGGATGTGCCGGATTTCGGCCGCAAGATCCACAGCGAGGCTACCCGCATGATCCAGCTGGTCAACGACATTTTGCAGCTTTCCAAGCTGGATACCGTAAGCGAGACCGGGGACACCCCTGTGATGGAAACGGTAGACCTTTTGGAGGTTGCCAAGGAGTGCGTGGAGCGCCAGAAACTGAATGCCCGCCGCGCCTATATCTCCCTGACCTATCTGGGCGAAAGCGCCCCGGTGCTGGGCAGCCGTGCGCTGCTGGATGAGTTGTGCCAGAACCTGTGCGATAACGCCATCCGCTATAACCGCCCGGGCGGCAAGGTTCAGATCATTACCGCTTGCAGCCGGGATGGGCACTGCACCCTGACCGTAACAGATAACGGCATCGGCATCCCGCGGGAGGCACAATCCAGCGTGTTCGAGCGCTTTTACCGGGTGGACAAGAGCCGCAGCAAGGCCACCGGCGGCACCGGTCTTGGGCTTGCTATCGTCAAGCACATTGCCCGCATCCATAACGCCCGCATCAAGCTGGAAAGTCAGGTGGATGTTGGCACTACCATCACCGTCACCTTCCCCACTGCCTCTTAATACAGCATAAAATGCACGTCTGTCCGTAATTGCGGGCAGGCGTTTTTTGTTGGGTCAAAGCCCGCAATGCTGCCGCTCCGCAGCGCTGCCCGGGCTTGCAGGTGCAGCACATCCACGCCCTGCTGCCAGCAGCTTTGCAAAAGTGCTGTGCACTGCGCCGCCAGCTGTTGCTGCTGTGCCTGCGTAGGCGATGGGCTATGGGCAGCACGCTGACAGTCCAGCCGCACAAGCACCTGTTCCTTTTGCAGAGTGACCGAAGCAATACAGCGCCGGATGCCGATGCGCTCCCCTTCCAGCCAGAGCTGCCGGGTGCCGCTCTGCCCGGTAAGCAGCCGGTAGATTTCGGCCTGCTCCGGGGACAAAGGCGTATTACCCACCACAGTACGCAGAACACCGCCCTCCTGCAAAGCTACCTCTTCCGCGTTCCACCGGAGAATGGGTAAAAGCCCCGGCTCTGTGTGCTCATACAGCCGGGGTGCGGTAGGCGCTGCGGCCTTTAGCTGTGCCATCAGGGCGTCCGGCAGGGTGGCTTGCGCGGCAAGGTGGTCTATTTTCCCTTCTGCGCAAAGCAGCCTTGCCGCCGTGCGTCCGCAGCCGCGCCGCAGCACCAGCTGCTCGTACTCTGTTAATAAGGGCTCCGTCACCTCTGGCAGCAGAAGATAATCACACAGGCGGTAGCTTGCGGTTTGGGGCAGTGCCTGCTCTGCCGCAGCCAGTGCCCGCTCCATCGTTTGCCCTTCTGCCTGCACAAACTGTAATGCGGCAGAGGCTTCGGCGGCATCGGCGGCGGCCTGCGGTGCCTGATAGAGCAGCCCTGCCTGATACCCCTGTTCTGTCTGCGCCAGATACACCGCCCGCACCATGCTTTTCTCAGTGTTTTCACAGCGCAGGAACAAAAGGCACCACCCTGCCAGCAGCAAATACAGCAGAGGTTTGTAAGATTTCTGTTTTCTCATGGCTGCACCTCCGCTTCCGGCTGCTGCCAGAGTAAGCGGATGGCGGCGCACAGCATGGCAGCCCGGTAGACAGCGCACAGCAGCCACAGCAGCAAAAGCAGCGCATCCATGCGAGAAAAACTGCTGCCGCTCCACGCCCGCAGCAGCTCCAGCCGGGGGTATGCGCCGCTGCCAAACAGCAAAGCGCCGCCCAGCAAAGCCGCTGCCTGCACCGCAAAGCCCCATACCGGAAGCCAGACCATGCGGTGGGCAGACCGCGCACTGCACAAAAGGGCTCCGGCAAAGTATTCTGCATAGACCGGAACGCTCCAGTTTGTTCCAGTCGGCTGTGCCGGGGGGAACAACCGGTACCAGTGCAGCTGCCCTGCAAGCCCCAGCAGGCAGAGCACGCCGCCCGCAGCGGCAAACCACCACAGCACCCGCGCCGAGGCATTCCAGCTTGCGGGACGAATGCCCCACCCCGCCCAGAGCAGCAGCGGCAGAAATCCCAGCAGCGCCATGGAGGAAAACTCTGCCGCGCACAGCCCCTGCGCCTGCACAAGGGTGTGCACCAGCTCCATAAAAAGACCAGCTGTCACTGCCAGCCGCACCGCAAAGGAGGGCGCTTTGCTCTGTAACGCCGCTGCTGCCAGCGCTGAAAGGATACACAGGCACACCGCGCTGACTGCACCCAGCCACAGCGCCCGGCGCAGCGGAACGCCCTGCGGTATGCCGTCTGCCAGCGCTGCGGTGACCACGCCGAGGGTTAGTGCCGCCGGGGTAAAATGTTCTGCTTGCTGCTTCATGACCGCCGTTTCCCCCTCTCCCGCTTCTGCCAGATATTGAACCCCTGCCGGGACAGCTGCCGGTAGTTGCGGCGCAGAACGCCGTCCTCGGAAAGCGGCTGCTGCGGGAAGGGATGCGGCGCAAGGTATGGCACGCCCAGCGCCTCGGTACTGACGATGCTGAGCAGAAAGCCGAAAAATGCCGCTGCAAGCCCCACCGGTCCGGCAAGTCCCGCCAGCAGCACTGTGCCGATGCGCAGCAGGGTGGCAGGCTCGTATAGACCCGGGGTAACAAAGACCGCAATGGCCGTGATGCTGGCCACAAAAATGACCGGGGTGCTCATAAGCCCGGTGGCAATGGCGGCATCGCCGATGATGAGCGCCGACACCAGACTGACCGAGTGCCCCAGCGACTGCGGCATCCGCAGCCCGGCCTCCCGGATGATCTCTAAGATCAGGATCACCAGCAGCATCTCGGCAAACAGGGGCAGCGGGGTAGCCTTTTCGGCTGCTTCGATCTTGTACAGCAGCTGCGGGGGTAATAGTTCTGGCAGATACACCGCCACGCACACAAAGACCCCCGGCAAAAACACTGTAAGGTAGAAGGAAAAGTACTTCAGCACCCGCAGAAAAGAGGAAAACACCGCCGTGGAAGCATAATCGTCCAGACACTCGAACTGCTCGCTGAAGAGCGCAGGCAGCACCAGCGCCGAGGGGCTGCCGTTGACCAAAATTACCAGCTTCCCCTCGCAGAGCTTCGCGGCGGCGACCGCCGGGCGCTCGGTGTAGTGCACCGGGGTGAACAGCCGCGCCTTGCCGGGCAGCAGCCACGGCACGAAATAACTGGAATCCAGCAGCAGCTCCGGCCTTGCACTTTGCAAAACGGCACGCACCCGGCGCACCATGGCGGGGTCGGCACGGTCCTTGCAGTAGCAAAGGGCGTACTCCGTATTACAGCCAGTGTGCGCCTGTGCGGCCTCCTGCACAAAGGTGTCGGTACGGACAAGACGGCGCAAAAGGCTCAGGTTTACCCGCAGCAGGTCGGTAAAGCCTTCCCTGCTGCCGCGCAGATTGCCTTCGCCGGAGGGTTCTTCCACGGAGCGGAACTTGAGCCCCTGCACCGAAAATGCAATGCCGCTGCTGCAACCCTCCAACAGCAGCACCGCCATGCCGGCGGTCAGCCGCGCTACCAGCTGCGGCATATCCTGCACCGGGCTGCTTTCGGCCGGAAACGCCGAGTCATGCAGGATATGCGCATAGGCTTGCGTACCAGTAAGCCGGACAGAAGCGGACTGACGCCCGGCGGCGTCCAGCAATAACTCCCAGAGCGAATCAAGGCTTGCCATGCCGTCAAACAGCACGATACACCCCGGACAGCCGTATAAAACGATCTTCTTCGCATAATAATCCGCCGACTGACCAAACCTAGCATCAAGCACGGACAGATTTTCCGCAAGACTTTGCGAAAGCTGCTGCACATCCATCACTCCTTTGTGTGTGCAGTATGCCCGCTTTGCCGCAGCGGAATACGCCGCGCACACCGCACCGGGAGGGTTTGTGCATGAAACTGCTGCTTTGCCGCACCATTATCCTGTATCTCTGCGTTTTGTTTGCCATGCGGCTGATGGGCAAGCGCCAGCTGGGAGAATTGCAGCCGGAGGAGCTGGTATCCACTATCCTGATCTCCAATCTGGCGTCTATCTCCATTGAGTCGGAGGATGTGCCCATCACCGCCAGTCTCATCCCGCTGTTCCTCATTGCGGCGCTGGAGCTGCTGGGTTCGGTGGTGAGCTTCCGCAGCCAGAAATTCTTCAATTTTCTCTCCGGGCGTCCCAAGACGGTCATTCTGGACGGAAAGATCGACCAGAACGCTTTGCGGATGCTGCGGCTGACCACCGCCGACCTGATGGAGGCGCTGCGCGGCAAGGATATCTTCGACCCGCGCAGGGTGTCCTACGCCGTGATCGAAACGAACGGCACTCTGTCGGCGGCGCTGCGCCCGGAGCAGGAAGCGGCTACCCTAGCAGACTTGCAGCTGAAGGTGCAGCAGACACAGGCCACCATCCCCTTTGTGCTGGACGGGCAGATACTGGAGGATAATCTGCGCTGGTGCGGCAAGGATCATGCATGGCTGGAACGCACCGCCACGGCGAATACCGTTCTGCCGCAGGAGATCTTACTGCTCATCGGCAACGAGACCGAGGACTATTTTCTGCTGAAAAAGGAAGGCCGTCAGCCGGGAGGAAAACGATGAAACGGATCTATGCGTGCATCCTGATCGCAGCCGCGCTGCTGGGGGTCTCCCTTTACAGCAGCGGCCGGGTGCAGGGCTTTGCACAAGATATCTCTGCCGACTTGGACTGCGCCCTTGAGGCTGTACGGCAGAAGGATTTTTCCACTGCGCGGCAGGCACTTGCCGAGGGCGCGGAGCTGTGCGATACCATGCGGGAGACTATGAGCCATCTGCTGCGCACGGCCGACTACACGGAACTGGAAGCTGCACTGCGGGCGGCAGACGGATACCTTGAGCAGCAGGCCACCGAGGATGCGCTGGGTGAGCTGCGCCGCGCACAGGTAGAGGTGGAGCGGCTGGAATGGCTTGCCCGGCGGCTGGTATAAGGAGAAAAAAGACCGAGAGACGCCCAAAAGCATCTCTCGGTCTTAAATTACAGATTACTGGTTTTCCTTGCGGTCGCCCACAAGCTTTTTCAGTTCATCAAGGAAGCTTTCCACGTCCGCAAACTGGCGGTAGACCGAGGCAAAGCGGATATAGGCCACCTCGTCGATCTTTTTCAGTTCCTCCATGGTCAGTTCGCCAATGCGCACACTGGGGATCTCGCGGTCGTAGGAGCTGAACAGGGACTGCTCGATGCTGCTGACGGCGCGCTCCAGCGTTTCGTAGCTGACAGGACGCTTGGCGCAGGCGCGCAGCATGGCGTTGAACAGCTTCTGCCGGTCAAAGGGTTCGCGGGAGTTGTCCTTTTTGATGACCACCAGCGGCACCGTTTCCACTACCTCGTAGGTGGTAAAGCGCATGTGGCAGTTCAGGCACTCGCGGCGGCGGCGGATGCGCTCGTTATCTTCCGTGGGGCGGGAGTCGATCACCTTGGATTCCTCCGCACCGCAATAAGGGCACTTCATCTTTTGTTCCTCCGCCTCAGTTTTTCTTTTTGCTGCGCTCGCTCCACAGCACCCATGCCGAGGTGGAAACGCACAGAGAGGTGTACACACCGCTGATCATACCCATCATCAGCGGGAACGCAAAGGTAAAGATGCTGTCCAGACCGTAGAGCTTTGCCACGATGCACATGACGCCCAGTGCCATCACGGTGGTGATGGTGGTGATCAGGGTACGGCGGGCAGACTGGTTGACCGACTGGTTGACCAGTTCCTCAAAGCCGCCCTTTTTACCCATAAGGGCGCGGTTCTCGCGGATACGGTCGTACACCACAACGGTATCGTTGATGGAGTAGCCGAGGATGGTGAGCATTGCGGCAATAAAGTTGCCGTCCAGTGCGGTGCGCAGCAGCACAAAGGTGCCGAATACCACCATCAGGTCGTTGACCAGCGCCAGCACTGCCATCATACCGCCGGTCAGACCGCCGATATTCTTGAAGCGCAGGGCGATATACAGCAGAATGAGCACCAGCGCAAACAGCACAGCTACCAGACTCTTCTGCAGGAACTTGGTGCCCATGGCTGCGCTGACGTTGCTCAGGGACAGCTGGGCAAACTGGTTGTCCGGGTAGTTCTCGTTCAGAGAGTCCAGCAGGTTCTCCACCTGCTCGGTGGTCACAGTCTCGGTGCCGGGCATGGAGATCTTCAGGGTCTGGTCACCGGTGGCTACGTTCTCGCCGGTCTGCAGGGTCAGGCCGGTATTTTCCAGCGCCGCAGCAGCGGTCTTTTGCACTGCGGACTGATCAAAGCTGCCCTCGTAGGACAGGGTGATCATGGC
>CAKSWQ010000002.1 GCA_934512105.1 uncultured Faecalibacterium sp.
AACGGCCTTAGCCTTGCGGCTTGCGTGCCGGTGACCGGCCGCACCCACCAGATCCGGGTGCATTTTGCGTCCATCGGTCATCCCCTTGCCGGGGACGACCTTTACGGCGGCAGCCGGGAGCGCATTGCCCGGCAGGCGCTGCACTGCGCCAGACAAAGCTTTGCCGTGCCTGTATACACCCCGCTGCCGGACGGCATCCGGGTGGAAATGCCTTTGCAGCTGCGCACCGTCACGGTGGAAAGCCCGCTGCCGCCGGATATGGAAGCGCTGTTTTCGTGAAAACTGCGTGAAAAAAGTAGCCAAATTTTATGTAAGCGCTTGTTTCAAACCATGCAAAGTGTATAATAAAAAGAGAGCGTATTGTGTACAGGCCCTGTTGGCCTTTTGAACAGGGGAACGTACACCATCTAGCTGCTGTGTTCCGGGCCGAAAAAATGCCCTGCAGCGGCGCAGGAAGGAGAAAATCCCGTTGATTGAAGATAAAACAAAGGAGCAGCAGCCCGCTGCGCAGCCGGTACGGCAGCCCCGCCGCCAGAAGCTGCGCTCGCTGTGGGCACAGCTCCAGTGCCGGGGTGTGCTGCGGCGGCACAGGATGCGCCGCAAGCGTCAGCACCGCTGGGAAAAGCTGTGGCGTAAGCTGCTGCACAACCCCGTAGCGCCCATGGTGGGCGAGACGCTGTACGCCGTAGGCTTTTCCGCCGAGTATGCCGTTGTCCGCACAGGACGCAGCTTGCAGCACGGGCTGCGCCGTCTGCTGCAAACGGTAAGAGACCTGCTGAAAAATATCGCATCCATGGCGTTCCCCGGGGCGGCGCAGCTGCTGCGGGATCTCTTCGGCCCGGTAGTGCTTGCCCTGCGGGGCACCGGGGCGCTGCTGCGCCACGCACACCGGGTACGCAAGGAAAAAGGCTTTGGCGCTGCGCTGTGCGCAAGCGGGCACTTCCTTGCAGAGGGTATCACCGATAACATCCGTCTTGTGCCCCGTATGGCTATGTATGTGCTGCCCATGGCAGCGCTGGCTGTTATGCTGACGGTGTTCCAGACCACCATCCGCCAGCCCTACGCCTTGGAGGTGCAGGTGGACAACAAGACTGTGGGCTATGTGGCCAACGAAGAGGTGTTTAATTCTGCGCTGGAAGCTGTGCAGCAGCGTATCAATTATTCCGGTACGGAGCAGGCACGCTTTACCGTGGAACCTACTTATTCCGTGACAGTCGCCCACGATGTGATGGACGAAAATGACGTGGCTGACGCCATCCTTAAAAATTCCGGCGACCAGATCAGCGAGGGCACAGCTTTGTATCTGGACGGCGAGCTTACGGCCGTATGCGCGGACGGCACCAGTCTGCAAAGCTACATCAGCAGCCTGCTGGAGCCCTATGAGAACCCGGACGACCCTAACACCACTGTGGGCTTCAACAAGGATGTCACGCTGGAAAACGGCATCTACTTCACCGAGAGCTTTCAGGAGGAAGCCGAGGTGGAGCAGCTGCTTTCCGGTGTGCAGCAGGCACAAAAGACCTACACCGTGCAAAGCGGCGACACCATCTGGGCCATCGCCCAGAAAAATGGCCTGACCGTGAAGGAACTGTGCGATATGAACACCGGCTTTACCGCCAATGGGGAAAACGGCCTGACCCAGAACTCCAAGATCCTGCCCGGCGATACATTGACTGTGGTGCGGGAGGAGGAGACGCTGGAAGTGCGTATCACCAAGGTGGAAAGCTGGGAGGAAGAGATCGCCTATACCACCGAGACCACCCAGTCCAACGAGCTGAACTCCGGTACCAAGCGCGTTACCCAGACGGGCGAGAACGGCATCCGCACCGTGACGGCACAGCGGGTATACGATACAAACGGCAACCAGCTTTCCCAGCAGATCCTGAGCACCGTGGTGACCAAGGAACCTGTGACGGAAAAAGTTACGGTGGGCACCAAAAAGGCATCCTCCGGTGCAACCTCTTATATCAAAGGCAGCGGACAGTTCATCTGGCCGGTGCCCGGTTACAAATATTGCTCCCGCTGGTATGGCGGCAGCCATAAGGGCGTGGATATCTGCGCCGCCGCCGGTACGCCTATTTACGCTTCGGCAGGCGGTACGGTGACCAAGGCCGGCTACAACCGCGCCGGTGCGGGCAACGGTTACGGCTACTCGGTCATCATCAGCCACAGCAATGGCTACACCACCGTGTACGCCCACTGCCTGTCACTGGTGGTACATGCCGGTCAGTCGGTCAAGCAGGGGCAGCTCATCGGCTATGTGGGCAATACCGGACGCTCCAGCGGCAACCACTGCCACTTTGAGATCCGGCGCAATGGCTCCTATATCTCGCCGCAGACGGTGTTCAACCGCAGCAGCTATCGCAACCGATAAATTACAATAAGATAAAAGGAGAGATCATCTATGTCTACCCCTCACATCAGCGCAGAAATGGGCGATTTCGCCAAGACAGTCCTTATGCCGGGTGACCCCCTGCGTGCCAAATTTATTGCCGACACCTTTTTGCAGGATGTCCGGCAGGTGACCGGCGTGCGCGGGATGCTGGGCTTTACCGGCACCTACGAAGGCCGCCCCATCAGCGTGATGGGCAGCGGTATGGGTATGCCTTCTATCGGCATCTACTCCTACGAGCTGTTCAGCTTCTATGGCGTGGAAAATATCATCCGCATCGGTTCTGCTGGCAGCTATACCGAAAAGGCCAAGCTGTTCGACACCGTGCTGGCTACCGGCGCTGTGAGCGAGAGCAACTACGCCCGGGTGCAGAGCGGCTTTACTGGCAACATCACCCTGCCTAGCGCAGCCCTGAACGAAAAGCTGCGTGCCTCCGCTGCAAAGCAGGGCATTCCCCTGATCGAGGGCAACATCCACTCTTCGGATGTGTTTTACCGCCAGCCCTCGGACGCAAAGCCCACCTACTGGGAAAAGCTGCGGGACGAGGACGGCTGCCTGTGCGTGGAGATGGAAAGCTTTGCCCTGTTTGCCAACGCGCAGGTGCTGGGCAAGAATGCTGCCTGCCTGCTGACCATCTCGGACAGCTTTGTGGCCCCCGGCATCACCACCGCCGAGGAGCGCCAGAAGAGCTTTACCGACATGATGAAGGTCGCTCTGGGCGCAGAGTACTGATCGCATAACTTTCCAGCGCGGCTGCCGCCCCAAGGCACAGCCGCGCTGTTTTTGCCCATAAAAGGAGGGAACAGCATGACAAAACTGACCATGGAAGAAAAGCAGCAGCTGATCCGCATGGCGCTGGCCGCGCGGGAAAAGGCCTATGTGCCTTACAGCGATTTTATGGTGGGCGCTGCGCTGCGCGCTGCGGACGGCCGCATCTTTACCGGCTGCAACGTGGAGAACGCCGCCTTTACCCCCACCAGCTGCGCCGAGCGCACCGCCCTGTTCAAGGCAGTGGCGGAGGGAGTGACCGCGTTTACGGATATCGCCGTGGTGGGCAGCCGCCGGGGCGAAGTGAACCGGCAGATCACCTCGCCCTGCGGGGTGTGCCGTCAGGCACTGTTTGAGTTCGGTGGGCCGGAGCTGAATGTTATCATGGCAAAGACCCCGGAGGATTTCATCGAGCGCAGCATGGACGAGCTGCTGCCCTTCGGCTTTGGCCCCTCCAACGTGGCGGGCAACAGCGCCGTGGAAGGGGAATAACTGTCTTTCTGCGAAAAACAGCGCAAGCAGGGATAAATTGGTTAAAAAGCATTACTTTTCTATAAATTATACAAGGGATTTGTAAAGAATTTGTAATCGGAAATTGCTTGCATCTGTCACATCCACCCGCTATACTTGAGCCAGTAAATGTGCCAGAGTGCACATTTCATTCATTTGACGCAATTTTTTAAAATAAAGGAGAGTTTCTTATGAAGATTTCTCGTCGTAACTTTCTGGCTGTGGCCGGTGCTGCTGCCGCTGCCGCTGCTCTGACCGCCTGCGGCGGTTCTTCCGCTTCTTCTACCAGCACTGCTTCTTCCGCAGCTGCCAGCTCTGCCGCCGCTTCCGGTGCAGCAGACGGCGCTGAGAAGATCGCCAAGGTCGCTCTGACCTGCGATACCGGCACGATCGATGATGAGAGCTTCAACCAGGCTTGCTGGGCTGCTGTTTCCGGCTACATGGGCGCCAACTGCCAGTACTACATCCCCGAGTCCGATGCTTCCGATGAGGACCGCGAGACCATGATCCGTCTGGCTGTCAACGAAGGCGCTGATGTTATCGTCTGCGTTGGCTACCTGTACGGCGCCTCTCTGGCTTGGGCTGCTGAGCAGTACCCCAACATCAAGTTCATCGCTATCGATGTGACCCAGGGCGATATCGGCACCGACAGCATCCCCGCCAACTGCTACTGCATCACCTTCAAGGAGGAGCAGGCAGGTTATCTGGCAGGCTACGCCGTTGTTAAGGACGGCTACACCAAGCTGGGCTTCCTGGGCGGCATGGCTGTGCCCGCCGTTATCCGTTACGGCTACGGCTATGTGCAGGGCGCTGACGCTGCTGCAAAGGAGCTGGGCACCAACATTGACATCAACTACTTCTACGGCGGCCAGTTCTACGGCGATGCCAACATCACCTCCCGTATGGAGGGCTGGTACGCCAACGGCACCCAGATCGTCTTTGCCTGCGGCGGCGGCATCTACACCTCCGCTGTCGAGGCTGCCCTGAAGAACAACGGCTACGTTGTGGGCGTTGACGTTGACCAGAACTACATCGGCGTGAACGGCGTGGCAAAGGACGGCTACGCTTACAACCCGTTCGTCACCTCCGCTATGAAGGGTCTGTCTGAGTCTGTCAGCACCGCTCTGGGCGATATCGAGGCCGGCGAGTGGAGCAACATCGCTGCCACCAACGGCAACTTCGGTCTGGAGGACGGCGAGTACGTCGGTCTGCCCACTGCTGATGACAGCTGGAACTTCAAGACCTTCACCAAGGACGAGTACGAGACCCTGAAGACCAAGATCGCTTCCGGCGAGCTCGTTGTGGACAACAGCTCCGACGACGCTACCAAGCCCACCGTCAGCGAGTTCACCAAGGTCAACTACATCCAGTAATCGCTTTCCCGGAATTACTCCCGTGAATAGGGGCGGGGTGCTCATGCAGGGGCACCCCGCCCTTTTTGTATGCCTGTGTAAGAGAAACAGCCGGGAAATCGTGCAGACCCTACAAAAGTAATACTTTTACTTGTGCTTTTTGACAAAAAATCAAAAAGCCGTGTGCAAACTGCAAAAAATCAGGTATAATGGTTTGTAGAATAGAAAAGGTGTCGTTACGGCACGAAAGGAGAGTGAGCAGATTGGCAGAGGATTATGTGATCGAGATGCTCCACATTACCAAGGAATTCCCCGGTATCAAGGCAAACGATGATATCACCCTGCAGCTGCGCAAGGGCGAGGTACACGCCCTTCTGGGCGAGAACGGCGCGGGCAAAAGTACGCTGATGAGCGTGCTGTTCGGCCTGTATCAGCCGGAACAGGGCAAGATCCTGAAAAACGGCAAGGAGGTCGCCATCCGCAACCCCAACGATGCCAACGCACTGGGCATCGGCATGGTGCACCAGCACTTCAAGCTGGTGGAATGCTTCAGCGTGCTGGACAACATCATTCTGGGCGTGGAGCCCAACAAGATGGGCTTTTTGCAGAAGGCCGAGGCACGCAAAAAGGTGATGGCGCTGAGCGAAAAGTACGGCCTGCGGGTAGACCCGGACGCACTGATCAGCGATATCTCGGTGGGTATGCAGCAGCGCGTGGAGATCCTGAAGATGCTGTACCGCGACAACGAGATTTTGATCTTTGACGAGCCCACCGCTGTGCTGACCCCGCAGGAGATCGACGAACTGATGGAGATCATGCGCGGGTTCAAGAAGGAGGGCAAGTCCATCCTGTTCATCACCCATAAGCTCAACGAGATCATGGCTGTGGCCGACCGCTGCACCGTGCTGCGCAAGGGCAAGTATATGGGCACGGTGGATATCAAGGGCACCACCAAGGAAGAACTTTCCCGCCGCATGGTGGGCCGTGACGTGCAGCTGCAGGTGGAAAAGCAGCCCGCGCACCCCGGAGAGACGGTGCTGGACGTGGAGAACGTTACCATCCACAACGACCAGCGCAAGAAGGACGTGGTCAAGGATGTGTCCTTCAAGGTGCACGCCGGCGAGATCGTCTGTCTGGCGGGCATCGAGGGCAACGGCCAGACCGAGTTCATCTACGGCCTGACCGGTCTGAGCAAGCTGTCTGGCGGCAAGCTTACGCTGGATGGCAAGGACATCACCCACGAGAGCATCCGCCAGCGCTCCAAGGATGGCATGGGGCACATCCCGGAGGACCGCCACAAGCACGGTCTGGTGCTGGATTTCAGTCTGGAAAACAACATCGTATTACAGCGCTACTGGCAGCCGGAGTTCCAGAAGGGCGGCTTTATCCGTGCCGATAAGGTGCGCGAGTACTCCGACCGGCTGATCGAGCAGTACGACGTGCGCAGCGGTCAGGGCAGTGTGACCACCGTGCGCAGTATGTCCGGCGGCAACCAGCAGAAGGCGATCATCGCCCGCGAGATCGACCGCGACCCCAAGCTGCTGGTGGCAGTGCAGCCCACCCGTGGTCTGGACGTGGGTGCCATTGAGTACATCCACCGCCAGATCGTGGCCGAGCGCGATAAGGGCAAGGCCGTGCTGCTGGTCAGCCTTGAACTGGACGAGGTGATGAACCTTTCTGACCGCATCCTTGTGATGTACGAGGGCGAGATCGTGGGCGAGTTTGATCCCAAGACCACCACCGTGCAGGAGCTGGGTCTGTATATGGCAGGCGCCCGCAAGCAGGGAAAGGAGGAGCAGTAACACATGAATAAGAAAAAACTTTCCCGCGGCGGCAGCCTGCAAAGCTCTGTTACCAGCGTGCTGGCTGCACTGCTGTGCATCCTGATCGGGTTGCTGGTGGGCTTTCTGGTGCTGGTAGCCATCAACCCCGCACACGCATGGGGCGATGGCTTTGTGCGCATCCTCAAGGGTGGCTTCCACGATGCCCCCTACGGCGTAGGCAAGGAGCTGGCGAATGCTGCGCCCCTGATCATGACCGGCTTGTCCGTGGCCTTTGCCTTTAAGACCGGCCTGTTCAACATCGGCGCAGCCGGTCAGTATACGCTGGGCGCTTACGGCGCACTGTACTGCGCTATTATGCTCAAGCTGCCTTGGTTCGTCTGCCTGCTGGCCGCAGCAGTGCTGGGCGGCCTGTGGGGCGCGATCCCCGGCTTCTTCAAAGCCTACTTCAACATCAACGAGGTCATTACCTCCATCATGTTCAACTGGATCGGCCTGTATCTGGTAAACGAGCTCATCTACCAGAACGGCACCGGCCCCATGTACGACGTGCGCAACACCCGTACCCTGAACCTGAGCAAGAACGCCGACTTTGCCCAGTCCCTGATCCCGGACTTCGGCCTGAACAAGTTGTTCCAGACCAACAGCACCACCATTGCCATCTTTCTGGCGGCAGCGGTGGCTGTGCTGATCTGGGTGGTGCTGAACAAGACCACCTTCGGCTACGAGCTCAAGGCCGTTGGCCTGAACAAGAACGCCGCCCGCTATGCCGGTATCAACGAGAAGAAGAACATCATCCTCTCCATGGCCATTGCCGGTGCGCTGGCAGGCTTCGGCGCAGGTCTGTTCTATCTGTCCAACGTGTCCCAGTGGAACCCGCTGAACTCCACCAGCCTGCCGGCCATGGGCTTCAACGGCATCTCGGTGGCACTGCTGGCCAGCTCCAACCCCATCGGCACCGTGTTCTCTGCAATGTTCATCTCCCACATCTCGGTCGGCGGCTCCTTCCTGTCCACCAAGTATTACCCCACCGAGATTTCGGATCTGATCAGCGGCATCATCATCTACCTGTGCGCATTCTCCATGCTGTTCCGGGGCAAGATCCAGAGCCTGTTGTTCAGGAACGCCGAAAAGACCAACGTGAACGCAGAGCCTGCGCCTGCCGCAGAAAAGACCAAAAAGGAGGGCAAGTAATATGCTGCTTCTGATCAAATATACCCTGCTGTACGGCATCGTGCTGATGCTGGTGGCACTGGGCGGTATGTTCAGCGAACATTCCGGCATTATCAACATTGCGCTGGAGGGCATCATGGTCATCGGCGGTGTGGCCGGTGTGCTTACCCTGACCATGCTGCCTGCAAGCCTGTCGCCCTTCCTTGTGGTGCTCATCTCCATTCTGGTGGCAGCGCTGGCGGGTGTGGTTTACAGTCTGCTGCTGGCTTTTGCCTCCATCAACCTGAAGGCCGACCAGACCATCGGCGGCACGGCGCTGAACCTGCTGGCCACCGCCATTGCCGTGGTCATCTCCAAGTACTTCAGCGAGAGCGGCAGCGCCAAGCTGAACTACTCCAACAAGCCCTTCCTGTTCAGCATCGGCGGGCTGGAACTCAGCGTGTTCGTGCCGCTGGGGCTGATTTTGCTGGTGGTCAGCTACATCGTGCTGTACAAGACCCGCTTCGGCCTGCGTCTGCGTGCCTGTGGCGAGCACCCGCAGGCTGCGGACTCGGTGGGCATCAACGTCTACAAGATGCGCTACGCCGGTGTCATCCTTTCCGGTGCGCTGGGCGCCATCGGCGGTCTGGCCTATATCGTGCCCCCGGTGCAGACCTGGAACTTTGAAGTCGGCGTGGCCGGTGCAGGCTTTCTGGCGCTGGCAGTCATGATCTTTGGCCAGTGGAAACCCTTCCACATCTTTGGCGCAGCAATGTTCTTTGCTGTGTTCAAGAGCCTTGCCAACATTGCAGACTCCACCTTCCTCGCGCAGCTGCACTGGTCCAGCAACATCTATAATATGATGCCCTTCGTGGCTTCCATGGTCATTCTGGCATTCACCTCCAAAAACAGCATGGCCCCCAAGGCCGAAGGTATCCCCTACGATAAGGGCTCCCGTTAAGCGCTTTTGTTGAAATTCCATAAAATCAGGGCATCCGCAGCCAACAAGGTGCTGCGGATGCCTTTTTTATACGGGGTAAGGCACAATTTATCCATCTGCTTACAAGCAAAAAATGGCATTTTCCACTTGTAAAATATGGCAAGATGTGCTATCATTAAAAAACGAATGTGTATCTATGGGAACCCGGTGTACATTTCTTGCACTGCGGAAAAACAAGAAAGGTGAGTTTCTCTATTATGGACGAAAAAACAACTATGGGACAGTCGCTCCGGAGTATGGAGGACGAGGAGACCATTGATCTGATGGAACTGGCGCGTTTGTTGTGGGCGCATATTGTGCAGATCGTGGCAGCAGCAGTTGCGGCAGCACTGATCTGCCTGCTGGTATGCATGTTTGTACTTACGCCGAAATATCAGGCATCCATCAATATGATCGTGAATACCCGCCAGGAGGGTACGGCTACCTTTACTAACGATAACTTTAATTCGGCCAAGAATCTGATCAGCACCTATGCGGTCATTATCAAGGGCAACACCGTGCTGAACAAGGTCATTGATGAGCTGGATCTGGACATGACCTACGCCGAGCTGTACAACATGGTGACGGTTGCCGATGTGGACTCTACCCAGATTATGAAGGTCACGGTTACCGATACCGATGCAGAGCGTGCAGGCGAGATCGCCCAGACCATTGCGGATATCGTGCCTGACGTGCTGGTGGAGAAGGTGGAAGCCGGTTCCTGCAAGACGGTGAGCGATGTGGCCATCAATCCCAACAAGGTGTTCCCCCAGACCAAGAAGTACGTTGTGCTGGCCGGTCTGCTGGGCGCAATTCTGGTGTGTGGTGTGCTGGTGCTGGCACACCTGCTGCACGATACCGTTGTGGACGATGAAGATATCCAGAAGAAACTCGGCCTGCCTGTGCTGGGCCTGATCCCGGAGGTGTAAGACGATGTGGAATCTGTTTAACAAAAAGAACAAAACTGGCGGCGAGCACCGCACCCTGCAGCTGATCACCGATAAAAAGATGCCCTTTGGCTATGTGGAGGCCTACAAGTCTCTGCGCACCAATCTGGACTTTATGGCAGGCTCCATGGACGTGCACACGCTGGTCCTCACCAGTACCGTGCCGGAAGAGTCCAAGAGCAACGTGGCAGTCAATTTGTCACTGACGCTGGCCGAGAGCGGCAAAAAGATAGCTCTGGTGGACTGTGACCTGCGTAAGCCGGTGCTGCACCGCTACCTGAAGGCAGGCCACAACGTAAAAGGCGTTTCCAACGTGCTGTCCAACCAGTGCACGCTGGACGAGGCACTGCAGGAGCTGAAGGAAATGAACATGACCTTCCTGCCCGCAGGCACCCCGCCGCCGAACCCTTCCGAGATGCTGAGCCAGCCGCAGATGCAGGCCATGGTGGATGCTCTGCGTCAGAAATTCGATGTGGTCATCTTTGATGCACCCCCGATATCGGTAGTCACCGATGCAGCCGTCATTGGCCGCTATGTGGACGGCGCAATGTTTGTTGTGCGCTCGGACTACGCTCCCACCGATGCCGTGCGCGGCGCAGTGCGTAAGCTGCAGGGAGCCGGTGTCAAGGTGCTGGGCAGCGTGCTGACCCGCTACGACATGAAGAAGGCACTCAAGGGCTCCAGCTACGCATACAGCTATGCCTATAATTACAACTATGCCTACGAAAAACAGAAGGCTGATGTTGCTGAATAAGGAAGCACTGCTATGACTGATCTGCATTGTCACATTTTGCCCGGCATTGATGACGGCGCAAAAGATACAGAGGTTTCGCTGGAGTTGCTGCGCAGGGAATATGAGGACGGTGTGCGCAATATCGCGTTCACCAGCCACTTCAACAGCGAACGCACCACGGTGGAAGCTTTTACGGCAAAGCGGCAGGCTGCCTTTGCGCGGCTGACCGCCGCGCTGGAGGGGCAGCCCATGCAGTTCGACTTCAAGCTGGGCGCAGAGGTGTTTTTCTCGCCCGGTCTGTGCGAGCTGGATACCCGGGCGCTGTGTATGGGGGACACCGCTTATCTGCTGATGGAGTTTCCCACCACCCACAAGCCGCATTTTATCCGGCAGACCCTGTACAATTTGCAGCAGCAAGGCATCGTGCCGCTGATCGCGCATATCGAGCGCTACCCCTATGTGCTGGAAGATCCCACCCTGCTGTACGACTGGGTAGCCGCCGGTGCCTATGCGCAGATCAATGTGGGATCCTTGCTGGAACCCAAGCTCTGCAAAAAGCTGTGTAAGTTCATCCAGTGGGGACTGGTTCACGTCATCTCCACCGATACCCATTCACCGGACAAGCGCCCGCCCTGCATGGCACAGGGTGTGCAGCAGCTGGAAAAGCTGCTTGGCAAGGAAACTGCTGCCCGTATCGTGCGCAACGGCGATGAGCTGTTCCACGATCAGGAACTGGACGCTGCGACCCTGCATCAGCCCAAAAAGTTTTTGGGAATGTGGGTCTGATCCTAAAGTAAGGAGAAAACTGCCCGGGTGGAGGAGTACTCTGCCCGGGCAGCGGATTTTGATATGAAGAAAAATAAGGTCCTGAAAATCGTATTGATCGTGCTGGGCACGCTGGTGGTTCTGCTGGCAGCGGCTGTCCTTGGGGTACTGTTCTATCTTCGCAGTATGGCAGCCAATCTGCCGGAAACGCTGCCGGATGCCCCGGCAGACAGCACACAGCTCACCCTGACGGATGAGGATCTGGATAAGCTGCTCAGCGGCGAGATCACGCTGGAGGAGCTGACAAGTGAAGCCGCTTCGTCCAGCAGTGGGGAACAGGATGCAGCAGCCAGCGTTCCGCAGGAGGGAGCGGATTCGGCATCCGCTCCGGCAGGTTCTTCTGCTTCTTCGGGGAGCGCTGACTCCCAGACGGAGAGCAGCAGTACTGCTTCCTCCGGTAAGCAGGAGACTGCGGCCGGAACATCCGGTTCCAGTACAACGTCTGCCTCCGAAAAACCGGCGTCCTCGTCCGGCAAACAGGAGGCCGGCTACGAGGCTGAGGTCAAGGCACTGCTGAAACAGCTGTACAGCGTCAAGGCGCGTGCCGAGGCAGAGCTGAACAGCTGCATTGCCGGAGCAAAGGCAGAGTTCAAGGCATTGCCGGAGTCTCAGCAGACACAGGCCCGCAAGATCTCCATTGCGCTGGCCAGAAGCGGCAGACTGTATGCGATGCAGGCATCTTATGATAAGGAAGTGGCGAGCATTGTCAACCAGATGCGCGCCGTACTGACCGCAAACGGCCAGAGCACTGCACTGGCCGATCAGGCCATGGCTTCCTATAAGGCACAGAAGAGCGCCATGTACTCCCAGCTGACCGCAAAGCTGTATTCCTGACCCGCAAAACGACCTATGACCACCCGCAGCACATTTCCCGGGCACCGACCGTGCCGGAGAAGGGGACTGCGGGTGGTCTTTTTTGCCAAGTTTCCTGTAATATGGAGAAAAATGCCGGTGACATGGATAGATGGTTCTGGGGGAGAGACACTGTCTTTTGCGCGCAGCAGAGCTGAACAGACCATGCGCGTCCCGGAGCAGCTGCCCAAAAGACCGGAAAAGTAGCACTTTTACCTACAAATATACAGGAAATTTGTATAAAGTATAAGATTTCGCTCACGCTTTGCTAAAATAAAGTGAATTATTTTCATGTGAATTGACAAAATTCGTGGTACTCTCTATAATAGATAGAGTGTTTCTCGGGTATGGACGATGGTGTTTATGCAACCGCAAGATACCATCGTTTTATTATTCGCTTTTTCTGTCCGCGTGCCAAGGACAGACGTCCGCTATGTGTGAGGCTGGCGGACTGCGGGAAAGTGTGGCTCGGCCTGAGAGCAAAAACAGTAATTCATTGATAGGATTGGAGTGGCATCAAACGATGGCAAAGTACATCATCAAGCGTGTCGCAATGGGTATCTTCAGTATCTTCATTGTGGCTACGGTTACCTTTTTTGTCATGAACCTGGTCCCCGGTGGCCCGTTCGTGGCAGAAAAGTCCATCAGCGCCGCTGCTCAGCAGGCTCTGGCCGAAAAGTATGGCCTGGATAAGCCGCTGGGTGTGCAGTACGTCAACTACATGAAGAGCCTTTTGCATGGCGATCTGGGTCTGAGCCTGCGTCAGCGTGGCCGTACCGTGAACCAGATCATCGCCAGCAAGCTGCCGGTCTCCTGCCGTCTGGCAGGCATTGCAGTGGTGGTGGCTCTGTGCGTGGGCATCCCGCTGGGCTGCATTTCCGCTTACAACCGCGGTAAGTGGCTGGATAACGTTATTATTGTGTTTGCTACCTGTGGCATCGCGATCCCCAGCTTTATTTCCAGCGTGCTGCTTTTGTACCAGTTCGGCATGAACCTGAAGGTTCTGCCTACCGTTGGCCTGAACAGCGCAGCCGCCTATATCATGCCGGTCACCGCACTGGCCATCTATCCCTCGGCTTATATCACCCGTTTGATGCGCTCCAGCCTGCTGGACGTTATGGGTCAGGACTATATGCGCACTGCCCGCGCAAAGGGCGTGTCTCAGTTCATGATCCTGTTCAAGCACGCTCTGCGCAACGCCATTCTGCCTGTCATCACCTACGTCGGCCCTATGCTGGCCAGCCTGATGACCGGTTCTTTCGTGGTGGAAAAGATCTTCTCCGTGCCCGGTCTGGGCCGCGACTTCGTGTCTGCCATCACCAACCGTGACTACACCATGATCATGGGCACTACCATCCTGCTGTCCAGCATGGTCATCATTGCAAACGTGATCGTGGATATCCTTTATAAGATCATCGACCCGCGCATCAAGCTGCAGTAAGAGAAAGGAGCGATTTTCATGGAAAACATTAAAAAGAATCCGCTCAGCCTGCAGCTCAACGCGGAGGATTTTCTGCCCGCCAGCAATGAGGAAAAGCAGAGCCTGGTGGTCATGCGCGAAAGCGTCAACTTCTGGAAGGACGGTATCCGCCGCCTGAAGAAGAACAAAATCGCCATGGTCAGCTTTGTGTTCATCATTGCCATTGCCATCTTTGCCTACCTGCTGCCCGCCGTCTGGCCTTACAGCTACTCCGAGCAGATGAAGGGCAGCAACAACCTGAAGCCCTTTGAGTACTCTGCCTCCGAGCAGGCGCGTATCGACGCAGGCGAAAAGGTGTTCCCGCACATTCTGGGCACCGACCGTATGGGCCGTGACTTCGCTGTGCGTATCATGATGGGTACCCGCGTCAGCCTGTCCGTTGGTCTGATCGCTTCTGTGCTGGTGCTGATCATCGGCGCCACCTACGGTGCGGTTGCGGCCTTTGCCGGCGGCTGGGTGGATAATATCATGATGCGTATTACAGATATTCTGTACACCATCCCCGATATTCTGCTGATCATTCTGCTGGGCATGGCTCTGAAGGATCCGCTGGATGCACTGGCTTCCAAACCCGGCTTCAAGTGGATGCAGACCCTTGGCCCCAACATGATCTCCATCTTCATCATCTTTGCTCTGCTGTACTGGGTCGGCATGGCGCGTATCGTCCGCAGCCAGATCCTGATCCTGAAGGAGAGCGAGTACGTTACCGCTGCCCGCGCACTGGGCGCATCCGGCGGCCGTATCATCAAAAAGCATCTGCTCACCAACTGCATCGGTACCTTGATCGTTACCACCACCCTGCAGATCCCGGCCTCCATCTTTACCGAGAGCTACCTGAGCTTCATTGGTCTGGGTGTTGCAGCCCCGCTGCCTTCTCTGGGTTCTCTGGCTACCGATGCCGTCAAGGGCATGAACACCTACCCCCATCTGCTGATCGCCCCCGCACTGATGATCAGCGTGATGATCCTTGTGTTCAACCTGTTCGGCGACGGCCTGCGCGATGCCTTTGACCCGAAGCTGAAGAATTGATGAGGTGAACAGAAATGAGCGAGAAAATTCTTGATATCAAAGATGAACGCCTTTCTTTCTTCACCCCTGCGGGCGAAGTAAAGGCACTGAACGGCGTTTCCTTTACCATGAATCAGGGCGATGTTCTGGGCGTTGTGGGCGAGTCCGGCTCCGGTAAGTCGGTCACTGCCTACTCCGTTATGGGTCTGACCGCTTACCCCGGCAAGCTGGTGGGCGGCAAGGTGTGGTTCAACGGCCACGAGATCGAGAACATGAAGGAGAAGGACTTCCGCAAGATCCGCGGCAACGAGGTCTCCATCATCTTCCAGGACCCCATGACCAGCCTGAACCCGGTGTACACCATCGGCAACCAGATCGTGGAGGTCATCCGCCTGCACACCGATAAGAACAAGGCCGACGCATGGGCACGCGCCAAGGAGCTGCTGGAGCTGGTTGGCATCAACGAGCCCGAAAAGCGCCTGAAGCAGTACCCCCACGAGCTGTCCGGCGGTATGCGCCAGCGCGTGATGATCGCCATTGCACTGGCCTGTGAGCCCAAGCTGCTGATCGCCGACGAGCCCACCACCGCACTGGACGTGACCATTCAGGCACAGATCTTGGAGCTGATGCAGGATCTGCGCAAGAAGCTGGGTATGAGCATCATCATGATCACCCACGATCTGGGTGTTGTGGCTTCCATGTGCGAGAAGATCGCCGTCATGTACGCCGGCCACATTGTGGAGTACGGCACCACCGACGAGATCTTCTACCAGCCGGGCCACGAGTACACCAAGGGTCTGATCAACTCCATCCCCAAGCTGAACACCGCAGAGCACGAGCGCCTTGTGCCCATCGAGGGTACCCCTGTGGACCTGCTGAATCCGCCGGCCGGCTGCCCCTTTGCGCCCCGCTGCAAGAACTGCATGAAGATCTGTCTGAGCAAGATGCCTCCGCGCACCGAGCTCAGTGATACCCACTATACCTACTGCTGGCTGCAGCAGAAGGCTGCATTTGAGAAAGGGGAAAAGGCAGAATGAGTGAAAACAAGACGCTGGTCGAAGTCCAGCACCTGCAGCAGTATTTCCCCGCCGGCGGTGTGGGCAAGAACCGCAAGTACGTTCAGGCTGTGGATGACGTAAGCTTTGCCATCCGCAAGGGCGAGACCCTTGGTCTGGTAGGCGAGTCCGGCTGTGGTAAGACCACCACCGGCCGCACCCTGCTGCGCCTGTACGAGCCCACCGGCGGCAAGATCTACTACGACGGCAACCTGCTGTTTGATAAGGACAACAAGATTGCAGTGGATATGCTGCCCTACCGCCGCCGGATGCAGATCGTTTTTCAGGATCCCTACGCAAGTCTGGACCCCCGCATGACCATTGGCGACATCGTGGGCGAGGGCATTGATATCCATCATCTGGCCGAGAACGAAAAGGATCGCCATGATAAGATCATCGCTCTGCTGGAGCGCGTTGGCCTGAACAGCGAGCACGCAAACCGCTACTGCCACGAGTTCTCCGGCGGTCAGCGTCAGCGCGTGGGCATTGCCCGTGCACTGGCCGTGAACCCCGAGTTCATCGTTTGTGACGAGCCTGTTTCTGCACTGGACGTTTCCATTCAGGCACAGGTCGTCAATATGTTCGAGGATCTGCAGCAGGAGATGGGTCTGACCTACCTGTTCATCGCCCATGACCTGAGCGTTGTGAAGCACATCTCCAACCGCATCGGCGTCATGTATCTGGGCAAGATGGTGGAGCTGGCCGACAGCTACGAGCTGATCGCCCACAGCATTCACCCCTACACCCGCAGCCTGATCTCCGCAATTCCGGTGGCAGACCCCATTACGGCCCGCCAGTCCAAGCGTATCGTGCTGCAGGGCGATGTGCCCAGCCCCCTGAACCCGCCGTCCGGCTGCCGTTTCCGCACCCGCTGCCCCTATGCAGACGAGCAGTGCGCCAACGAGGTGCCTGAGTTCAAGGAGGTCTCCACCGGCCACTGGGCTGCCTGCCATCACCTTGACCGCGTGAAGTAAGAACACCTCACACCGGCAAGAGATGAAAACAATTCAACTTAGCACTGAAATGTTGTCACAAAATGGTTACAGTCCAAGTTTTGGACTTGTAACCGGCATGAGAACGCATTATAATCATTCGTGTTCCTCCGGTGTACAAATTATTTGCACCGGATCGAATATAGAGGCGGCTGGGGCAACCTGGCACACTCAAATTTGATATAAGGGAAGGATATTATTATGAAACGCATTTCTCGTCGTAATTTCCTCAAGGTTGCAGGCGTGGGTGCCGCTGCTCTGGGTCTGGCAGCCTGTGGCGGCAGCAAGTCCGGTTCTACCGCAACCTCCGGTTCTGCTTCTTCCGCTGCTGGTTCTTCTACCGGCAGTGTCAACACCGCTGGCTTTACCGTCCAGTACGGCCCCAACCCCGAGACTCTGGATCCCTCTTTGAACAACGCTGTTGATGGCGCCAACACCATCATCACCATCTTCGAGCCCCTGCTGATCATCAACGAGAACAACGAAGTTGTTGGCGGCCAGGCTGAGAGCTGGGAAGCAAGCGAGGACGGTCTGACCTGGACCTTCACCATGCGTGACGGTCTGAAGTGGAGCGATGGCACTGACCTTACCGCTAAGGACTTTGAGTACACCTTCAAGCGTATGGTCAACCCCGACACCGCAGCTCCCTACGCAGAGACCTGCCTGGGCATGATCGACGGCTTTGAGGCAGCTCAGGCTGGTGATACCGACGCTCTGAACGTCAAGGCAAGCGACGACGGCAAGACCCTGACCATCGTGCTGTCCTACCCCTGCTCCTACTTCGACAAGATGGCCGCATTCGCAGCTATGAGCCCTGTGCAGCAGGCTACCGTTGAGGCCAACGGCGACGCATGGTGCACCTCCGCTGAGACCTTCGTCTCCAACGGCCCCTACATGATCACCGAGTGGACTCCTTCCGAGCGTATCGTTCTGTCCAAGAACCCCAACTACGTTGGCGGCTGGGATAACTCCAAGATCGTTTCCGACAGCATCACCCTGTTGCTGCTGGAGGACTCTTCCGCTTGCTTCGCTGCTTACAACAGCGGCGAGGCTGTCCTGATCAAGGACGTGCCCACTGACGAGATCCCCAGCCTGACCAAGGCAGAGGACGGCGGCGACTTCTATGTTGACACCATTCTGGGCACCTACTACGTCAGCCTGAACCTGCAGCACGATGCCTTCAAGGATGCCAAGGTCCGCAAGGCTCTGGCTCTGGCCATCGACCGCGACTATGTTGCCAACACCATCATGCAGGGCACCTACACTGCTGCTTCCAACCTGGTTGGCCCCGGCATCGTGGACGAGAACGGTTACTTCTACGACAACGCAAACGGCGGTTCTCCCTACATTGCAGCTGACTACGAGGCAAATATGGCCGAGGCTAAGAAGCTGCTGGAAGAGGCTGGCTACCCCAATGGCGAGGGCTACCCCACCATCGAGTACAGCACCAACGATTCCGGCTACCATGTGCCTCTGGCAGAGTACCTGCAGCAGACTTGGGGCGATCTGGGCATCACTTTGAGCATCAGCAAGATGGAGTGGTCTGCCTTCACCGCTGCTCGCCGTGCAGGCGAGTACGATGTTGCCCGTAACGGCTGGGTCATGGACTACAACGATCCTTCCAACATGGTCGAGCTGTTCTGCACCGGCAACGGCAACAACGATGGTAAGTACTCCAACGCTGACTTCGATGCTGCTGTCGAGGCTTCCCGCGTTGCTGATGCCGCCGAGCACTTTGCACAGCTGCACAAGGCTGAGGACATCCTGATGGAGGATATGGGCTGCATCCCCGTTGCTTACTACAACGACTTCTGGCTGCAGACCTCTTCTCTGAAGGGCACCTGGCACAGCCCCTACGGCTACTGGTACCTGCAGTACGGCTACATCGAGGAGTAATTTCCTCTGTGTGCTGTGCAGCGTAAGTTGAACCGTAAATCATAAGCACTAAGCACCCCGCTGACCGGAAACGGCTGGCGGGGTGCTTTTTTGCTGTTATCCTGCAAAAAAGACGAGTGCTCGGCAAAACCGAGCACTCGTCTTTTTATACAAAATAATGATATAGCGGGCTTTGCTTACACCGCAGCCATAGCAGCCAGAACGCTCTGCCAGCTCTTGCTGCGTGCGGCAGGCACCGGTGCGGGGCGGGTGTGCCGTGCAGCCGGAGCAGTATGGCAGGCTCCGGAGGCTACCGTCAGGGCAGGGGAGGGGCAGAAGTACACAGCGGTGTCCCTTGCCAGCCACTGCGCCGCCAGTGCGGCGGCCTGCGGGTCAGACTGCAGGGTACGGCGCTCGTTCCCGGCCAGAAAATCTGCCAGCCAGTACAAAATGGCAGCAAGCGGCAGGCAGGGGGAAGCGTCCTGATTCCAGTAATTCCAGCGTGCACCGCAGCCAAGGTAACTTTCCACCGTGATTTGTGCGCCGGTGCGGGCATTCTGCGGGATGGAGCCAACATAGTTGGTCCCGGCACGCTGTCCCAGCTCCTCCACAAGGCGCTGGGTGCGGGCAGCATCCAGACGGTCCTCACGGCAGTAGGTGCGGAAGTCGGTCTGGCTCAGCAGGCTGTCTGCACTGGACGGAAAACGCCCGGTCAACTGCCCATCGGCATTGTGGCACAGCTGCCAGCCCTTGCGGAACAGCTGGAAATTCAGGCAGCGCCGCCCCATGGTGGAATAGCACACAAGGGCGCTCTGCTCCCCGGGCAGCTGTTTTACTTCAAGGTAGGCGTCATTGCCGCAGGTGTCCTGCAAACGGACGGTGAGCAGCAGCTGTGCACCAGTGTGTAGGGTGGACATGGCGTTGTGCATGGCGTCAAAATAACGGGAAGCGTCCATGGTTGATCTCCTTCCTGAAAGCAAACAGCGAAACGTTGTAAAAATGCCAGCCGGGTAATCAGGCCGACAGGCTGCATAAAACTTCTCTGAACGTAGTATAGCATACTTTCGGGCGAAAAACAACTGTAAGTTTTTCAAAACAACAAATTTTTGCAAAAATCTACGGTACAAAGCAAGCGGAAGTTCAAAATATGGTTGTGTCTTGAGATACACAGTTGTAAAAACGACCCCTGCGGGAAATGCCGACAAAGGCCGGATCTGCTCCCGCAGGGGTCGTTTTGCTTCTTTAATCGCCAAGTTCCCGGATCTCGTTCTGGATCAGCCGTCCGGCAGCGCGGGCAAGCTGATCCATGCCGCGGATGCGCGCCATATTTTTGCCGTAGATCTGCGCGGCGGCACCGGCGCTGCTATCCTCGCCCATAAAAACGGCAGATACCCGCACTCCTTGCCGCTGTAAGGTGCGCACCTGCGCGGCGGTATCGGCCACACCGGCGGCGTCCTCGTAGGCACAGCCCAGCGGGTTCTGTGCTGTGGGCGGAATGCGGCGGCTGTCGTTGGGGCTGGCGTCGGTCAGCAGGATCATCAGGTGGCGCGGGGCAGGGCCGGGGGCGTACCGGATCAGATCGCCCGCTGCCCGCAGCGCCAGACCGTCCCGGTTCCAGCCGGAGGCAAAATAGCGGAAAATGTTCTGCCGGTTCTTGTCCGCAAAGGTTTTCAGCACCCGCAGCACCGTGTAGCCCCGCAGGCTGCTAAAGGCGCTTACCCGCACCGGAATGCCGCAGTTGGCCAGACTTTCGGCCAGAATGACACCCTGCGCCGCGATCACCTCCTGACAGTGCAGGCGGGAGGCCGAGGCGTCCAGCAGCAGATCCACCGTAAAGGCGGGACAGTTCTCCTCCTCCGGGCACAAAAACACCCGGTTATCGTTCAGGTAAGGGGCGCGCCACACCCGCCCAGCGCACAGATCACCGCTGCGTGCCACCCGCTGGTCGGGCTGCTGATGCACCAGAATGCAGTTGCGGATCTGCTCGGTAAGGCGCAGCACCACGCTGCGGTGCAGCTCCTGATTTTTTGCGTAGTAAGCGCGGTTGCGCTCGGCCTGCAATTCGGCCTGCTGCGCCAGCTGCCGCGCCTCCGGGGTGGGCGCCTGCTCCGGGCTGGGCACCCCGGCGCTGAACCACAAATGACAGCCCAGATGCACTCCGGTGCACAGTTCCTGCTCGGCCTTGCGCAGCTGCTCCGGCGGGTAGAAGCAGCGCCCGAAGCAGCTTTCAATGTAGGCGCGATCCTGTGCGGCGCGCTGCTTCAGGGTGATATTTGCCCGGCGCTTGTCCACTGCCAACCCGCTGCCTGCGGCATCCACCGCACCGGAATGCTCCACCGTCACCCGGTCGGTCTTGATCATCTGGGTGGGCATGGTTTTGGTGGCAAGCTTTGCCCAGAAGCCTTGCAACCGCAGGTGCAGCGCGGGCTTCTGACGTACCTCGCCGTCAAACAGGGCAAATTTTGCAAAGAGCGCCAGCAGGCTGTTTTTGAGCTGTGCGGCATCCGGTACGTTCTCCGGTGCCAGCGCTGCGGCAAGGCTGCTCTCGTAGGGGGTCATGACCGGGGCAGTGCGTCCCAGCACCTTGCGCCAGCGTGCAGCCTGCATAGTGTACACCAGCTGGTTTTTCGCCATCCACTCCTGCCGCGAAAGCTTGTACTGGATGGCAAAAAAGTAATCCGCATGGGAAAACCGCAGCGCTTCCAGCACCGGGCGGCAGGGCAGCTCCAGCCGGTAGGCGGCGTTTTCTAAGTACAGCCACGCCATATCGTCCAGCATGGGCTGGCGCGTGTCGCCCTCCCAAGCGGAAAAGACGTCCCGGATCAGCGCGTCACCGTAGTATTTGTGCACCAGCCCGACGATGCAGTTCATGTAGAAATCAATGGTGCCGTCCGTATTGCGGGCCAGAAACAGCGGCTCAAAGCCGTAAGCTCCGGCAGCGGCCCAGACCTGATTGGCCGCGCGCCGCTCCTGCGCGGTGTAGCTTTGGGCGTCCATCAGGCAAACAGCTTTCCGGCATCCAGCTTGGCCGGGATGCGCGCGGCAATCACGTCCCGGATCAGCCCCTGCTCGTAGGAGTCAAAGGCTTTATTGGTGATGCCCATATCCAGCGCCGCCCCGGCCGGGATGCCCCTGCGGATCAGCCGCAGCGCGTCCAGCATCCCGCGCAGATCCAGCGCCTTGGTAGAAATTTCGGCACTGTCGCACTTTTTCTGCAGGTCCAGAAACAGCAGCGCAAACTGGTGCACATATTTTGCGGCAAGGTCCGGGAACTGCGCCCGCAGCAGCTTTTCCAGATTATCCTGCGTGATGGTGGGCATCTGCACCACCGCAAAGCGGGAGGTAAGCGCCTCGTTCAGCTCCCGGGTGCCCGCGTAGCCGTAGTTCATGGTGGCGATAAAGCGGGTCTCCTCGGCCAGCGGGATGCGGTCGTACCCGGGCACATCGATGGCGCGGCGGAAGTCCAGCACCGCGTGCAGCACCGCCAGCGCCTCGTTTTTGGCCATGTTGATCTCGTCCAGCACGCCGAAGCCGCCGCACTGTGCGCAGCGGTACACCGGCCCGGGACGGAACACCACCTGTCCGCCCGCAAAGGTATCCATGCCGATCAGGGAGGCGGCATCCATGTTTACATGAAAGGAGATGTCCCACGCGGGGCGGCCAAAGGCAGCGGCAAGGTTTTCTGCCAGCACGTTTTTGCCGGTGGCCTTTCCGCCGGCCAGCAGCAGATTTTCGCCGCAGAGGATAGCCGCCAGCGCCTGCTCCCACACCTCTTTGCCGTAGTAGATAAAGGCAGGGGCGGGGATGCGCGGGCGCAGCGCCTCGCTGAGCGGATGGGCGGCGCGGTATTCCTGCACCGCCGCAAGCAGGGCGGGGTCCACCCCTTCCTGCCGTAAGGTATCCAGAATATCCGACATTTGTACAAACACCTCGATCTCTGACCGGGTGGGATGAACTGCCCGGTTTTCAGCCTTATCATAGCACAATCGCGGCCATTTGTGTAGGGGGCGTGAAGGGCAAAAAACGCAAAGAGGGGCAGCCCCGACCGGGGCTGCCCCTCTTCACATGAAAAAGAAGAAAAGAAGAAACGCTTAGAGTATGCCGGAGAGACGCGCTTTATCAGGCGTTCTCCAGACCGGCCATCTGCTTGACGGCCTTCATGGCGAAGGTCAGGGTGCGGCCCATCGCCACACCGGCCATCAGGCAGGGGTAGTTGTTGGCAAAGAAGCTGCCGGACATATCGCCGGTGATGTACAGACCCTCCATGGGCTGGTTGTTGGTATCCAGAGCCTGACCCTTTTCGTTGATGGCGATGCCCTGCTCGGTGGTCAGCAGAGAGGCACCCAGCCAGCAGCCGTAGAAGGGCGCAGTGCGGATAGCGCTCAGACGGTAAGCGGGCTTGCCGAAGTCTTCGTCGTTCTGCTTGTCGTACAGCTCGTTGTAGCGCTCCACGGTAGCAAGGAAGGTGTCCTTGGCAGCACCGGTAAAGCCCATCTTGTCGGCCAGCTCGTCCAGAGTATCGCACTTGAACAATGCACCGGCCTCGATAGCCTCGTCCATCTTGCCCTGAATGTACTTCTCACCGCCGTTGCGGGTCTGGGCAGAGCAGCCGATGGTGTGGAAACGCTTTGCGTCCTCCAGAATGTTGGCATCGCAGATCTGTGCGTAGACGCGGCCCGGCTGGTGGGCAGCAGCGTAGACGATATCGTTGTAGGGGCAGCTCTCGTTGGCAAAGCGCTCGCCGTTGCGGTTCACCTTCAGGAAGGGCTGGGTGCCGGGGTTGTACTGGCGAATCTTGCCGGGGAAGGCCTTGCCGCCAAAGGCGGAGTCGCTGTCCACATAACCGCCATCCACACCGGGGGCCACGATGCCGCGGTCAAACAGCATGGGAGCGGCTTCCTTGTCCAGATTAGCGCCTGCCCACACAGCGGCGCGGATGCCGTAGCCCTTGTCGGCGGGGGAGTAGGAGCAGGCAGTGGTCACGCTGGTGCCCAGCGGGTCCAGCTGCTCCATCATGTAGGGGTTGCCGGGGAAGCCGCCGCAGGCCAGCAGCACGCCCTGATTGGCGTTGTAGCGGATGAAGTGGTCGTCCTCGGTGCTCTGGGCGATGATGCCGGTAATGCGGCCCTCGCTGTTCTTTTCCAGCTTGGCCAGACTGGTCTTGAAGTCCACATCGTAGCCCAGCTCCTGAATATACTGCAGAAGCAGTTCGTTGCGGGCAACACCGCTGCTGCGGTCGTAGGTGTACTCGATCTCAGGATACATGAAATCGGTGTTATGCTCGGCGTTCTCTGCGGGCCACTTGGCCTCGTCACCGTAGGTGTAGATCATGTCTACGCCGTACTTCTCGGTCATGATCTCGTGTACAAAGCCGATCATCTCGGCGGACTCGTTGATCCAGGTCTTGACAACGCGCTGGTCGCACTTGCCGGAGGCATAGCGGGAAATCTCGCTCAGCAGCTTGGCACGATCCATCTGGATACCCTGCTCCTGTGCACCAAAGCCATCAACAGCGCCAACCCAGTGGCGGGTGTCCTGCACGTTGGCGTTCTGCTCAATGACACGGAAGTTCAAACCATTCTTGGCGGCATAGGCGGCAGCAAACATACCGCCGTTGCCTGCGCCCACGATGAGGATATCGGTGTCCACAGTCTCGGTAATGGCGGCCTCGTCGATGTCAGGCTCTTTGCCCAGCCAGTCGTTTGCGTCGCCGGTGGGCAGCTGCACGCTGGAGACCACGGCCTCGCCCTTGGCCTGTGCGTAGCAGCTCTTGGCGGCCTTCATCACGGCATCGGAGGTGATGGTAGAGCCGGAAACGCCGTCGATCTCGGCAGAACCGGCAGCCAGCAGCTGCTCGCGCAGCTCATCGGCAGCAGCAGCGCCAAAGGAAGCGGTTTCGCCGGAGGTGTCCACCACTACGTCGGTGACAGCGCTGTCGGAGAAGGTCATGGTGACCTTGACAGTGGAGGAGATACCCTCGGCAGTGCCCTCGTAGGTGCCGGGGATGTACTGACCGGCAGCACCGGAGGTGGAAGCAGAGCTGGAAGCGGAATTGCAGGCGGCCAGAGCACCGGCGGTCACACCGCTCATGGCGGCAGCAGCGGCGATCTTGATAAAGCCCTTACGGGAGATCTTGTTCATAGGTACGCTCTCTTTCTTTTTGTTCTTCTTCGTGTTCCTTCTTATCGCGCAGCAAAGCAAAAGGTACTTTGCCGAATCCTTAACAATTGTAGCGTAGAAGGGTGCTGTTTACAATTCATATTTTTTATATTATAATTTAGGATATCCTAATGTATTGCGGGAGGGAGAAAAGCATGAACGAGAGCGCATTGGAAGGCTTTGTAAAGATTGTGGAACTGAACAGCTTTTCTGCGGCGGCAGAGGCGCTGTATCTTTCACAGTCGGCACTTTCACAGCAGATCCGCACGCTGGAAGGGCAGTTGCAGTTTGAGCTGTTCCAGCATATACCGCGCCGGGTGGTGCTGACCCCGGCGGGGCAGGATTTTTACCCTAAGGCAAAGCAGCTTGTAGCCCTGTATCAGCAGGCAGTGCGCCATGCCCGCGCGATGCAGCAACAGGAAAACCCGCCGGAACGGCATTTGGTCATTGCGTGGAGCCATGAGGCCATGCGGATGTTCGGGTACGACCTGTTTTCTCTGACGAATGAACTGTGCCTGCAATACACATCTATCATGATGCAGTGCGCCAACCGCAGCGAGGTTTGGCGCAGCCTGAAAAAAGGGGACGCAGACCTTTCCTTCCAGCTGGAAAGTGCGGAATTTTACGCACAGGGGCTTACCTTTGTGCCACTGCTCTATGTACCGGAGCTTTGCATCCCCATCCACCCGCCCGCCGATATGCCGCTGGGCAGACTGACTTTGGAGCAGACGCTGCAATACCGTTGGCTGCCCATCAAGGAGATGTACCAGACCGTCTACGAGACCAGCCTTTTGCAGGAGGGGCTGGAACGCGGGGTGAGCTTTACGCCGGTAGGCGGCATCCGCAGCGCAGCCTACGGCGAACCGGCGCTCAAGATGGTCCCGGCGGTCTACTACCGCAGGCCGGACCTCAGCTTTGTCCGGGTGTTGGACTGGGATAAAGGACACCGGTTCGGCATCGTGCTGGGGCAAAAGCGCGAGGACCCGGTAGTAATGGCCTATGTCCGCGCCTTGCAGCAACAGCTGCCGTCCCTCTCAGAAAAGCTGTTCGGCCTGAAGCTGAAACCGGCGGAGGAATAAAAAAGCAAGAGCACCTGCTGCCTTCGGAAGAAAAGGCGACAGGTGCTCTTTTTGCAATGATACTGCGATGACAGGTGCTTTAATCCACCACGTCCTCGAACTGGCTGTTGTACAGGTCGGCGTAGAAGCCACCGGCCTCGATCAGCTGGTCGTGGGTGCCCTGCTCCACAATATCGCCGTCCCGCATTACAAGGATGAGGTCGGCGTCCCGGATGGTGGAAAGGCGGTGGGCAATCACAAAGCTGGTGCGGCCCTCCATCAGGCGGTCCATGGCGGTCTGGATGCGCTGCTCGGTGCGGGTATCCACACTGCTGGTGGCCTCATCCAAAATCAGGATGCGGTTGTCTGCCAGAATGGTGCGGGCGATGGTAAGCAGCTGCTTCTGTCCCTGACTGACGTTGGAGGCGTCCTCGTTCAGTTCCATCTGGTAGCCGCCGGGCAGGGTGCGGATAAAGTGGTCGGCGTTGGCGGCCTTTGCGGCGGCAATCACCTCTTCATCGGTGGCGTCCAGCCGGCCGTAGCGGATGTTCTCCATGATGGTGCCCTTGAACAGCCAAGTGTCCTGCAGCACCATGCCAAAGCCCTCGCGCAGAGCACTGCGGTCAAAGTCCCGCACATTGTGGCCGTTCAGGGTGATGGAACCGGCGTCCACATCGTAAAAGCGCATCAGCAGCTTGACCATGGTGGTCTTGCCCGCGCCGGTGGGGCCTACGATGGCTACCTTCTGGCCGGGCTGCACCGTGCAGCTGAAGTCGTGGATGATGGTCTTGTCCGGAGTGTAGCCGAAACGCACATGGTCAAAGGTGACCTGTCCGTCAATGTCGGCGGGGTCGGCACGGCGGGCAGGGTCTGCCAGCTGCTCTTCCTCCGGCTCGTTCAAAAACTCGAACACCCGCTCGGCAGCAGCGGCCATGCTCTGCAGCATATTGGACACCTGCGAAAGCTGCTGGATGGGCTGGGTAAAGTTTTTGACGTACTGGATAAAGGCCTGAATATCACCAATGGTGATAACGCCGTTTGCGGCAAAAATGCTGCCCACGATGGCCACTGCCACATAGCCCAGATTGCCCACAAAGTTCATGATGGGCATCATCAGGCCGGAGAGAAACTGGCTCTTCCATGCGGATTCGTACAGTTTATCGTTGGCGGCGTTGAAGTCTGCCAGCACCACGGCTTCGCGGTTGAAGGCCTTGACCACGTTGTGACCGGCGTAGACCTCCTCCACCTGACCGTTGACCACGCCCAGCGTAGCCTGCTGTGCTTTGAAGTACTTCTGGCTGAATTTGACCACCACCAGCACCAGCGCCAGTGATACCGGTAAAATCAGCAGGGCGATCAGGGTCATGCGGGGGCTGATGGAAAGCATCATCACCAGCACACCGATCATGGTGGTCACGCTGGTGATCAGCTGGGTGATGCTCTGGTTCAGGCTCTGGCCCAGCGTGTCCACATCGTTGGTGATGCGGGAGAGCACCTCGCCCACGGTGCGCTTTTCAAAGTACGCCAGCGGCAGGCGGTTGATCTTTTCACTGATCTGGCGGCGGAAGTCGTAGCAGACCTTCTGGGAAAGGCCGGTCATCAGCCAGCCCTGAATAAAGCTGAAGGCGCTGCTCAGCAGGTACATCCCCAGCAAAAACAGCAGAATGCGGCCGATATACACAAAATCGATGCTGCCGGTGCCGCGCAGCCGGGCGATCCAGCCGGTGGCAAGGGCGGTGGTGGCTTTTGCCAGCACCTTGGGGCCTGCAATGTTGAAAATGGTGGACAGAACAGCAAACAGCATGGCTGCCGCAAGGGGCAGCTTGTAGTGGCTCATGGTGCGGATGAGCTGACGCAGCGTGCCTTTAAAGTCCTTGGCGCGCTCGGTGGTGGGACGTCCGGGTCTGGGCATATCACTCACCCTCCTTTTCTGTATTCAGGGTATCCAGCGCCAGCTCCTTCTGGCTCAGCTGGCTGCGGGCAATCTCCTGATATTCCGGGCAGCTGACCATCAGCTGGGCGTGGGTGCCCTTGCCCACCAGCCTGCCCTCGTCCAGTACAAGGATCTGATTTGCGTGCAGCACGGTGGAGATGCGCTGTGCCACAAGGATCACGGTGGCGTTGTCGGTCTGTGCCTTCAGGGCGCGGCGCAGGGTTACATCGGTCTTGTAATCCAGTGCCGAGAAGCTGTCGTCAAACAGATAGACCTTGGGATTCTTGGCAATTGCCCGGGCAATGGAAAGCCGCTGCTTCTGGCCGCCGGATACATTGGAGCCGCCCTGTGCAATGGGGCTCTGGTAGCCTTCGGGCTTTGCTTCGATAAAATCGGTGGCCTGCGCAATGGCGGCGGCCTTGTGCACCTGTGCATCGGTAATATCCTCGCCGCCGAATTTCAGGTTGCTGTCAATGGTACCGCTGAACAGCACACCCTTCTGGGGCACATAGCCCAGCAGGTCGTGCAGCTGTGCCTGCGGCATTTCGCGCACGTCAATGCCGTCCACGGTCACCTTGCCGCCGGTCACATCGTAAAAGCGGGGGATGAGGTTGAGCAGGGTGGACTTGCCGCAGCCGGTGGAGCCGATGATGGCGGTGGTCTCGCCGGGCTTTGCGGTAAAGCTGATGTGTTCCAGTGCGTCGCTGTCCGCACCGGGGTAGCGGAAGCTCACATCCTCGAACTGCACCACGCCCTGCCAGTCGGTGTGCGCCTGTGCAGCCTTTGCGGTCGTCTCGTCCGGGTCGTGGATGGTGGCTTTAGTGCAGATGACCTCGTCGATACGATCCGCAGCCACACCGGCGCGGGGCAGCATAACGGCCACCATGGCCAGCATCAGGAAGGACATGACGATCTGCATAGTGTAGGTGATAAAGGCGATCATCTCGCCCACCTGCATGGTACCGGCATCCATAGCCTTGCCGCCGAACCAGACGATGAGCAGGCTGGTGCCGTTCATAATCAGGGTCATAAAGGGCATCATGGCCACCATGGCGCGGTTGGTGAACAGCTGGGTGCCCATTAGCTCCCGGTTGGCCTTGTCAAAGCGCTGTTCCTCAAACTTTTCGCGGCTGAAAGCGCGCACCGGCATGATGCCGGTCAAAATTTCGCGGCTGACCAGATTCAGCCGGTCCACCAGCTGCTGCATCACCTTGAATTTGGGCATGGCAACGTTCATCAGGAAGAGCATCAGCAACAAAAGCAGTGCCACGTCCAGCACCACGATCCAGGAAAGGCCGCTGCTGCTGCCCACAACGTGCAGCACGCCGCCAATGCCCAGAATGGGCGCGTAGGCCACCATGCGCAGCAGGATGACGCAGACGAACTGCACCTGCTGGATATCGTTGGTGGTGCGGGTGATGAGGGAAGCGGTGGAAAAATTCTCGATCTCCGCGTTGGAGAAGCCGATAACGCTGGAGAAGGTCTCCCGGCGCAGGTCGCGGCCGATGGCGGCAGATACCCGGGAGGCAAGGAAGCCCACGGCCACAGCCACGGCCACCATCAGCAGGGTGAGTGCCAGCATCTGGCCGCCCACCCGGAAGAGGTAACCCATCTGCACATCCCGCGCAACGCCCTGTGCTTCGTATTCCAGCTGCACCAGCAGCAAAGACTGGCTTTTCAGGTTTTCCAGCAGGGTGCTGTCCAGCTGGCTCATGGCACCGTCCAGCTGCTTTTGCAGCATACTGCGGTCAAAACCGGGCATCTGGCTCATGGCGGCAAACTGGCTGCAAACGGTGTCCAGATCTGCTGCCGTGGGGGTGACGGTCTCAGTGTCCGCGTCTGCAGCGGCAGAGGGCATCTCGGCAAGGCCGGTCATGCCCATCATGTCTTGCCCGGCGGGGGTGTTGGCGGCCTGTGCGGCAGCCATATACAGCACGATGTCCGGGGTGGTCACGGCGTCTTCCAGCGCGGTGCGCTCGTCCTCGGTCAGGTCGGAGCGCAGCTGCAATACGCCATCGTCCTGCAAATAGTACTGGTAGGCGTTTTGCAGCTTCTGTGCATCCTCCTCGCTCATCAGCAGGCTCAGTGCGTCCAGCGTACTCTGGCGCACCGTCTGGGGCAGGGGGCTTTCAATGCCGCCCTGCTGGATGCCGGTGTCCACGATCTTGCTGGTGTAGTCCGGCAGTGCAAGGTCGCAGTACGCCTGCACGAACAGCAGTGCGAACACCACAAGGCAGACCGCCCAGTGCCGGGCCAGCTGCTTAAAGATCTTTATCATGGTTCGTTTCTCCCTTCGAGTCAATGTTGCGCGCGGCATTTTCCGCAAGAATGGCGTCCATCAGCACGCCGCGCAGCGCGTTCATCTGGGCCACCTGCTCCGGCTCTAACCGTGCCAGCACGCTGGCAAAGTAATCGCGCAGAGCCTGCTCACACTGATGGCACAGCTCGTACCCCTTAGGGGTGATGCGCACCAGCGTTTTGCGGCGGTCGGCGGGGTCCGGCTCCCGCACCACGGTGCCGTCCTGTTCCATCAGCCGCAGCCCGCGCGAGACCGCCGACAGCGGCTGACGGATCTCCCGGGCAAGGTCGGAGACATAGATGGCGCCGTCCTTTCCGTGGCAGTTGATGGAATGCAGCAGGCCTTCCAGCAGATTAAAGTGACATTTGGGGCAATCGGCCAGCGCCGCCCGCATCCCGGCCTTGGATGCCTTGCTCAGCTGCCCGATATAGTGGCACATCCCCTGAAAGCTGGGAGTGCTTGGCTCAGACACAACAGTCCCTCCTCGTTTGCATTTTTAAATACTTAACAACTGTTAAGTATTAATGCCTGATAAGAATATTCCTTTTGCAGCCGGATTGCAAGGGGGTAGGGAAATATTAAACAAAAATTCACAAAAAATTGTGGGCTTTGTCAGGGTGGAAACCGGCTCTCGCTGCATAGAAATAAAGGACAGGCAGAAACGGAGGGTGCGGATGGAGCAGGGAACACAAGTGCTGTTGCAGGTATTCGGCGGATTGGCGCTGTTTTTGTACGGGACGGACAGCCTGTGCCGGGCGGTGCAGCAGGGGGCGGGCAGGCGGCTGCGCAGCCTGCTGGCGCGGTGCACCGCAAACCCGGCGGCAGGGTTGCTGACCGGTGCGGCGGTAACGGCGGTGCTGCAAAGCAGTTCGGCGGTCACGGTCATGGTCATTGCCTTTCTGGCAGCGGGGCTGTTGCAGCTGCGGCAGGCGGTGCCGGTGGTGTTCGGGGCGAATATCGGCACCACGGTCACGGCGCAGCTGCTGGCCTTCCGGGTGGAAAGCTGGCGGTATCTGCTGCTGTTTGGCGGGGTGCTGTTCTGTCTGGCCTGCAAGGGCTGGCGGGGTCGCTGCGTGGGCGAGGCAGTGTTCGGCTTCGGGCTGCTGTTTGAGGGCGTTACAGTGATGCGCAGTGCTATGGAGCCGCTGCTGCAAAGCCCGCTGCTCCGGCAGGAGTTTGCCCGGGTACAGCAAAGCCCCCTGCACGGGCTGCTGGCGGGCGTCTGTATGACCTTAACAGTGCAGAGCAGCTCTGCCACGGTGGCACTGCTGCAAAGCATGGCGGCACAGCCCGGGGCAGATGGCGTACACAGCCTGCTGGGGCTGACGGCTGCCATTCCCATTCTGCTGGGGGACAACATCGGCACCACCATCACGGCGGTGCTTGCCGCCATTGGGCAGGGAAGAGACGCCAAGCGGGTGGCAGCAGCCCACGCCATTTTTAATCTGAGCGGTGCGGCGGTGTGCTGTGCACTCTTGCAGCCCTTTGCGGCGCTGGTGCGGCTGTGCTCGCCCGCAGGGGCGGAGTGTGCCGTGATCGCCCGGCAGATCGCCAACGCGCATACCTTGTTCAACGTACTGTGCGCGCTGGTGTGGCTTCCCCTGACCGGGCAGATGGTGCGGCTGGTCTGCGCCCTGCTGCCCGATAAAAAACGACCGAAAGAACGGTTGTAAACCGGAGCGGGGAATGGTATACTGAAGCAGAGGATACTATTATATAATAAGGGATGGAATGCAATGAAACGGAAAATCGGCAGGTTGTGCATGGTGCTGGGGGCGGCGCTGATCTTATGTGCCGCTGGATTGCTGGGCTATAACCGGTGGGATGCCGCCCGGGCAGAAAAGGCTTCGCAGGAAGTATTGGGCGAGCTGGAGCAGACCATGCAAAAGACCATCACGGAGCACCGGCAGGAAAATGAGACCGCAGCACCGCAGCCGGTGCTGGACCCGACGCAGGAGATGACTACCGTGGAGGTGGAGGGGCGGGACTACATCGGGGTGCTTTCCATCCCGGCGGTAGGACGGGAGCTGCCGGTGATGGCGCAGTGGAGCTACGCCGGGCTGAAGATTGCCCCCGGGCGGTACAGCGGCACCACCTATGGCGATGATCTTGTGATCTGCGGCCACAACTACGCAATGCACTTCAGCCCCATCAAGTGGCTGGACATCGGCAGTGCGGTCTATTTTACGGATGCAGACGGTCTGCGCTGGAGCTACGAGGTGGACAGCGTGGAGACTTTGCGCCCCACCCAGATCGAGGAGATGACCACCGCCACCGAGACGGACAGCTGGGATCTGACCCTGTTCACCTGCACCTCCGGCGGCAACGCCCGCTATGCCGTGCGCTGTGTGCGGACGGGCTACCCGGTCCGTGTGACGGACATGGCAGAGTGATTCCAGCTCTTGTGGGACAGGACGATTTGGAATGGCTTCCGCTTCTTACGGGTTGCGGCACCCAGCATCCGCTTCGTGCCTTGGGCGGCACTCGCGTCTTGCTGGCCGCTGCCCCAACAACTCCTCCCTGTTTCCGCCGCTGGCGGCGGTCGTCGTCGTTGCTAGCCATTGTCAGAGGAAAAATTATTTTAATTTCGGGATAGCGGAGCGTCTGCGGACGCTCCGCTATCCCATTTTTACGGGAAGGGGTTGTGACGGAAAACGGTAGCTCCAGCGCCTGTTTCCTGCGGAAACGCGGCGCTGTGGAGAGGAACTGCCAAAGCCCCCATTACGAGAAGGATAAGGAGCATACGCTGCTTTTTGCGCAAAAAATCCGCAAAAACGTTTGAAGGTCCTTTTTATAGTATCTGAATTGTGCGATACTGTGTTCACCGGGGAAGTCCCGGGAACAAAACAGACACACAGGAGGGAAACACCATGAAGGATTTTGAGTTACGTTATGTGGGCAGTCATGTGGAGGTATACACCGGCAGTGGTGTGTTCCTGTTTTCGGCCGACACGGTGCGGGAGGCCATGGAGGAACTGGCCGGGTAAGCGGCGGCATACCGCATCCGGGAAGATGTAATGTAAAATGTATGTAAAATAAAAGAAAGCTTTTGGTTTTACACCCAGAAATATGTTGCGAAATGTGTGAAAAAAGTAACTTTCCTGTAAAATAAACCTTGTTGAGACGCCCCCTTTGATGGTATAATAAAAATAAGCGGCTTCCGGAACAGAGCGGCGCTGTGCGTGCAGGGCTCCGGCGGCTGTGTGCTGTAAAGGATTAAAAGGGAAGTTTCATATTAGGAGTATCGTTATGGATATCACACACATTACCTCTCTGCTGGGCGGCGTTGCGCTGTTCTTGTACGGTATGTCCATCATGGGTGCCGGACTGGAAAAACTGGCAGGCGGCAAGATGCAGGGCGTACTGCAAAAGCTTACCTCCTCTACCATCAAAGGCGTGATCTTTGGCACACTGATCACCGGCGTCATCCAGTCGTCGGCTGGTACGGTGGTTATTTGTGTCGGCCTTGTCAACTCCGGTATCATGACACTGACGCAGTCGGTAGGCGTGATCATGGGTGCAAATATTGGTACTACGGTAACAGGTCAGTTGATCCGCATGGCGGATATCTCAGGCGACAGCCTGTGGCTGACCTTGATCCAGCCCAAGACTTTTGCCCCCGTGGTGGCGTTTATTGGCTGCATTTTTTATGTGTTCCTGCGCAATGCCAAAAAGAAGAATATCGGCCAGATCATGCTGGGCTTCGGCATTCTGTTTACCGGCATGAGCCTGATGGATACCGGCGTGGCGCCTCTGCGGGAGAGTGCAGTCTTTCAGGATCTGTTCGTCACCATGACCAACCCCATTCTGGGCGTTCTGGTGGGCGTGGTGGTCACCGTGATCATCCAGTCCTCCTCTGCCTCGGTGGGTATTCTGCAGGCACTGTCCAGCACAGGGCTTGTCACCTTCAGCTCTGCCATCCCCATCATTCTGGGTGCACATATCGGTACGGCGTTTACCCCGCTGCTCACCATCGGCGGCTCTTCCAAGGATGGTAAGCGGGCAGCGCTCATCCACCTGTACTTCAACGTGATTGGCAGCGTTATTCTGCTGGCGCTGATCTACGCGGTGCAGTTTACCATCGGCATCCCCATGTGGGGCGATGTGATGAACAAGAGCTCCATTGCAAACATCCATACCATGTCCAGCGTGTGTGCCATGCTGCTGTTCCTGCCTTGCAGCGGGGTACTGAGCCGCTTGGCGATGCTCACGGTGCCCAGCAGCGTGGAGGAAGCACAGGAACTGAGCATGCCGGTGCTGGACGAGCGTCTGTATAAGAGCCCGGCTGTGGCTTTGCAGCAGGCAAAGAATGCGGTGATCAAGATGTCCCGCCGTGCCGCCCGCAACGTGGGTCTGGCCGCGCCGCTGCTGCTGAAGATGGACGAGGAGACCGTGAGCGCCATCAAGGTGCGCGAGAACCTGATCGACCGGATGGAGGTGGAGATCACCAACTACCTGATCAAGCTGACCGATCAGGAGCTGGGCGATGACGAAAGCCATGCGGTGACTGAGCTGCTGAATTTTGTCACCGAGTTCGAGCGCATTGGCGACTATGCCGTGAACATCATGGAAAAGGCCGAGGAGCTGTACGACAAGGAGGCCAGCTTCAGCGAGAGCGCCAAAAAGGAGCTGCAGCTGCTGGATGACGCACTGGAGCGCATTCTGGCCCTGACGGACGAGGCCTTTGAAAACGACGATACCCAGAAGGCTGCACAGGTGGAGCCGCTGGAGGAGATCATTGACGTGATGGTGGAGCGCCTGCGCGACCAGCACATCCGCCGCCTGAAGGACGGCATCTGCTCCATCGACACCGGTGTGGTTTTCCTGGATGTGCTGAACAATGCCGAGCGCATCTCCGACCACTGCTCCAACATTGCAGTGCGCATGGTGGGCATGGAGGCCGGCGACGACTACGACTCTCACACCCTGAAAAACATCATGCACCACAGCCCCAGCAAGGACTATATGCTGGAATACGAGCAGTGCCGCAAGGAATACCTTGTGCCGCTGGAAGAAATGGAAGCGTAAAATGCGTTTCGACGGTGCATTGACGTTTTGACATAACGTTATATCAAACAAAAGTAAAAGCGTCTGCAACAATTTCGTCTGGATCCTAAAAGTTCCGCGAAATTTTGTTGCAGACGCTTTTTTAGTGCCTGAACCCTCTCAGGCGCTGACGCGCCAGCTCCCCCGAAGGGGGAGCTTTTTGCAGTTTTCGGCAAAGGCAGATCAAGCTCCCCCCCTCGGGGGAGCTGGCAAAGCCGTAAGGCTTTGACTGAGAGGGTTTTGTGCCTGCATTTACTCCCCCAGATCTTCCAGCAGCAGGTCCAGCTCCCGGGGACTGTTGACCACAAGCCCGCGCTTGATGCGCAAAGCGTCGTTTTCCGGCAGAAGATTGGTGTAGATGCCGGTCACGCGGATCAGGGTGCCCGGGGTGCCGTCGGCGCGGCAGGTGTACACCGCCACCCGCCCGCCGCAGTCTTGCAGGCAGTAGCGGGCAGCATCCGTCTGGGGCACTGCCTGCGCGGCAAGGCTCAGGGGGGAAGCGGGGTCGGTCTCGGACCCGGCGGGGCTTTGAGACAGCGGCAGCTTTGGCAGCGCCATCCAGAACAGACTGAATACAATGGTGAATACGCAAAGCCCGTAGAACAGGCAGACAGACAGCTTGCGCATAAAAAACACTCCCTTCTCCGGTAAGTATGCCCCATTTTTGCGGATAGCAGACAATTTTCACACGCGGGCACTGTACTTTCCGTGGCGGAGTGTGTTATACTATTTATATCTGCTCAGCGCGCAAAGATTGGTTCTTGCCCGGCTGGGGCTTGCGTGCTATAATATGGTATTGCAGTTTGAAGTTTCGTGTCACAAGCGATGTGGATAAAGTCCGGCGCAGCAATGCCCGGCAACAGTCTTGAAATGTCAGGAGGCGATCCCTATCTCCAACAATGAGATGAGAAAGATCCATCGGAGCGGCGAGGAGCAGTCTGCCCGCCCGGTGGGACGTAAGGTCAATGTTTCCCAGAGCCGCCGCGAGGCACGCCCCGCAGCGGAAAACCGTACCCGCGGGCCAAAGGCACCCAAAAGTCCCAAGCCGCCGAAGGAAAAGAGCAAGCACCCTATTCTGCGGTTCATCGGCCGCACCATTGCCACGGTGCTCTGCCTTGGCATCATGCTGGGCAGCGTGGTGGCTGTGGGCATGGTGTACTATGTGGTGCAGGCTACTGCCAACGACGGAAACCTGCTGGACCTGGACAACATCCAGCTGAGTCAGTCCAGTGTGGTGGTAGCTACCGACCCGGATACCGGCGCACAGGTGGAGTATGCTACCCTGCGCTCTTCCAACAGCCACCGCGTTTGGGCAGACCTTGAGCAGATCCCCTCCAACTTGCAGTATGCCTTCATCTGCACCGAGGACAAGGATTTCTACTCAGAGCCCGGCGTCAACTTCAAGCGCACCATCGGTGCAATGATCAACGAGTATCTGCTGCCCATTTACAGCTCCAAGCAGGGCGCATCCACGCTGGAGCAGCAGCTCATCAAGAACCTGACCGATGACAACAGCGCCAGCGGCATCGATGGTGCACTGCGTAAGGTGCGCGAGATCTACCGCGCCCTCTGCCTGAGCCGCAGCTACTCCAAGGAAACCATTCTGGAAGCCTACCTGAACACCATCAGCTTTACCGGTACCATTCAGGGCGTGCAGACAGCGGCCAACGAGTACTTCAACAAGGATGTCAGCCAGCTGAGCCTGTGGGAGTGCGCCACCATTGCCTCTATTACCAAAAACCCCACCAACTATAACCCCTATACGAACCCTGAAAACCTGATCAATCGCCGCAATTTTATCATGTACAATATGTGGCAGCAGGGCGTGATCAGCGAAGAAGACTACCGCAACGGCGCTGCACAGCCCCTTGTGCTGGCCGAAGAGGACAGCGGCAAAAAGCCCAGCACCGTCACCTCCTACTTTACCGATGCACTGTTCAACGAGGTCGTGCAGGATATCATGGCCAAGGAGGGCATCACCGAGTCCGAGGCGCAGAAGCTGCTCTATACCGGCGGCTTTACCATCGAGGCGACTGTCAACACCAAATTGCAGTCCCAGATGGAAAACCTGATGCTCAACACCGACGATGCTTACTTCCCGGCGGGCTGGCATGAGGAAGAGGTCACCTCCATCTCGGACGATGATGTGCAGGTGTTCAATGAGGATGGTACCCCCAAGACCCGTACCGGCGAGGACGGCACCATCTACTATTACCGCAACGTGCGCACGCAGGCTGCCATGGTCACGCTGGACTATGACGGCAACGTGCTGGCCATTGTGGGCGGCTTGGGCGAAAAGACCAAGAGCCTTTCCCTGAACCGCGCCTACAACGTGGAGCGGCAGACCGGTTCTACCATCAAGCCCATCGGCGCCTATGCACTGGGCATCGAGTACGGTCTGGTCAACTGGTCCACCATGCTCAACAACTCCCCCCTGTACCAGAAGCAGGATATGATCATCCGGGACGAGGACTACTGCCGCCGCAACGGCCTGATGGGCCTTTCTGACAAGCAGCTCCGCGCTTACCCCAACGCATGGCGCAGCTGGCCGCGCAACTATGGCGGCAACTACGGCGACGGCAGCGATATCCCGCTGTGGAATGGCCTTGCCCGCTCGCTGAACACCATCGCGGTGCGCGTGGGCGACCTTGTGGGCGCAAGCAATATCTTCAACTTCGTCTACAACACCCTGCAGCTGAATACGCTGAATCCCACCAACGACGTGGGTCTGGCGCAGATGGTCATGGGCAGCCAGACCAAGGGCGTTACGCCCATGGCGCTGGCCGCAGCCTTCCAGATCTTCTATGACGGCGAGTACACCACCCCGCACCTGTACACCCGTGTGCTGGATCGGGAAGGCAACATCTATCTGGAAAACAACGCCACCAGCTATCAGGCGCTGACCCCGGATACCGCTTATGTCATGAACCGTCTGCTGAAGAACGTTCTGTTCTCCAGCGTAGGTACTGCCAGCGGCCGTTACCCCAACTCCAACGGCATGGAGGCCTTTGGTAAGACCGGTACGGCCAGCGACGAAAAGGATCTGTGGTTCGTGGGTGGCACGCCTTACTATGTCACCGCTGTATGGTGGGGCTACGATGCACCTTACGATATGACCAGGACTCTGTCCAAGCAGCAGGCCAAGACCCGCACCTGTGTGATGGCGTGGAAGGCACTGATGGAACAGGCACAGGCAGACTTGCCCTATAAGGCATTCCCCACCTCCGCAGGTGTGGTGGAGCAGCGCTACTGCACCCAGAGCGGCCTTCTGGCCGGTGCGCACTGCCCGAACACTGCTGTGGGCTTCTACCGTGCCGATGATCTGCCCGATACCTGCACCTACTCCCACGGTGCAGCGCGGGCTGCTGCCTCTACCGAGAACACAGACGGCGCTGTGCCCACCCAGCCGGTCATCCCCACCGACACCAGTGCGCTGGATACGGAATAAGGGCAAAAATCGTACTTTTTCGCCCCTTTGCTGAAAAATCCGGCAAGGACAGGGCGCGCTTTACAAGACAAAACTGGACAAAGTGACAAAATAGCATCCGGGCTCTTGCATTGCAGGGGTTCGGATGCTATTATATTTTCTGCAAGAACACTTGTGTTTGAGAGGTGAACAAGTTGGAACGCCGTTTTTATCTGGTGGATGCGCAGGTGCTGCCGGAAGTTTTTCTCAAGGTGGTGCGCGCCAAGGAGCTGCTGGCCAGCGGAGAAGCCCGCAGCATTTCGGCTGCGACCCGTGCCGTAGAGCTTTCGCGCAGCGCATTTTATAAGTATAAGGATTGTATCTTTGATTCTGAGAACGGCCGTGAGGTCATCACGGTCATGGCTACCCTGCGGGATGAGACCGGTGCGCTGCAAAGCCTTTTGGCGGGCATCAGCGCCGCAGGTGCCAGTATTGTGACCATCAACCAGTCCACCCCGGAAAATGGGGCTGCGCTGGTGGCGGTCACCATCCGCACCGATACCATGCAGATGTCCCCGGAGGAACTGACCGAAAAGCTTTCGCGCCAGCGCATGGTCGTGGGTGTGCGCTGTGGGTATAACCTGTAACAAAACAGGAAACGAGGGAAAGAGAGTATGGCTAAAATTGCAATTCTGGGCTTTGGCACGGTGGGCAGCGGCGTATACGAGGTGCTGTGCCACAATGCTGCAAGCGTCTCCCGCCGGGCTGGCGAACCGGTGGAGGTAAAGTACATTCTGGACCCGAAGGATTTTACCGGCAACCCGGTGGAGCCTTTGGTGGTGAAGAGTATTGATGTGATCCTGCAGGACCCGGAGATCCGGGTGGTGGTGGAGACCATCGGCGGCACCCGCTTTGCTTACCCCTACGTCAAGGCGTGTCTGGAGAGCGGCCGCAGCGTGTGCACCTCCAACAAGGAGATGGTGGCCACCTACGGCGCAGAGCTGCTGGCACTGGCCAAGGAGCACGACTGCGCCTTCCTGTTCGAGGCCTCTGTGGGCGGCGGTACCCCCATCATCACCCCCATGCACCAGTGTCTGGCGGCTAACGTCATCACCGAGGTGGAGGGCATCGTGAACGGTACCACCAACTTCATGCTCACAAAGATGGTGCGGGAGGGCCTCGGCTTTGAGGATGCGCTGCACATCGCGCAGGAGCTGGGCTACGCCGAGACCAAGGACCCCAGCGATGACGTGGACGGCCGCGACGCCTGCCGCAAGATCGCCATCCTGTCCTCCATGGTATGCGGCCACCAGATCTACCCCCAGAACATCCCCACCCGGGGCATCCGGGCCATTACCACCGCCGATGTGGCCAGCGCCGAAAAGCTGGGCTGCGTCATCAAGCTGATCGCATGGATGAAGCTTGGCAAGGACGGCAGCGTAGCCGCCGGTGTAGAGCCGTGTCTGGTGCCCAAGGCAAACCAGCTGGCCAGCGTGGACGATGTGTTCAACGCGGTGCTGGTCAAGGGCGATATGCTGGGCGATGTGGTGTTCTACGGCAAGGGCGCAGGCAAGCTGCCCACCGCCAGCGCTGTGGTGGCAGACGTGGTGGACGCCCTGAAAAACGGCGCACAGGTGCACGACAGCCTGTTCTGGCAGCCTGCGGACCCGGTGGATGGAATGCTCACCGACCCGGCTCCCGCTGCATATTATGTGCGTGTGGCGGGCATTGCACCCGCTGTGGTGGAGGCCATCTACGGCTACGGCAAGGTGGTGGATGAGCGGTACGAAGGCTGCGCCTACTTTGTGGAGCGCGCCGACGAGCGTGCGCTGGCCGAGGCCGCGCGCAAGGTGGAGGCCGTGGGCGGCAGCGTGAAGCTGGTGCTCAAGCGTCTGCCCGAGGAAGTGTAACGGAAAGGAACTGCGGCAATGAAAATCAAGGTTTCGGTCCCTGCCACCAGCGCCAATGTGGGCTCCGGCTTCGATGCGCTGGGTCTGGCAGTAACGTTGTACAACACGGTCACCTTTGAGGACAGCGAGGCGCTGGAGATCTCGGCATCGGACGGCACCCGCATCCCCCGGGGCGAGTCGAATCTCGTGTACCGCTCTGCCAAGGGTCTGTTCGAAAAAGTGGGCAAGCAGATCCCGCCCCTCAAGATCACCCAGACGAACCCCATCCCCATGGCACGCGGTCTGGGCTCTTCTTCGGCCTGCATCATCGCGGGTCTGCTGGGCGCAAACCGGATGCTGGGCGATGTGCTCAACACGCAGGAATTGCTCACGCTGGCAACTGCCATTGAGGGACACCCCGATAACGTGGCTCCGGCCCTGTTGGGCGGCCTGACCAGCAGCGTGTTCGAGGACGGCAAGGTGTATTCGGTCAAGCGGAATGTGGACGAAAGCCTCTGCTTTGCCGCCATCGTGCCGGACTACAAGCTGCTGACCGAAGCAGCCCGTGCAGCCCTGCCCAAGGAGGTATCCCATAAGGACGCGGTGTATAATCTGTCCCGTGCGGCGCTGGTGCCCGCAGCCTTCTGCGAGGGTCGGCACGACCTGCTGGCCATTGCCACCGAGGATAAGCTGCACCAGCAGTACCGGATGCCCTTGATGCCCGGCTCCCGCGAGGTATTCGATATGGCGCGGCTGTGCGGCGCAAAGGCCGTGTATGTCTCCGGTGCAGGCAGCACCGTAATGGCTGTGGCAGAAAAGGCCGAGGCCGAAAAGTTCTATTCCAAGCTGGAAAAAGGTCTGGAGCTGCTGGAAGGTCTGGACGGATGTGAAGCATTTACACTGTTGCAGCTGGATGCCGATAACACCGGCGCGACCGTGGAATGATAAACGGGTAAGGGAAGTGCAAGAACGCTTCCGCCCGGCAAGCCCCCGCAAATGCGGGGCGTAAAGAGGAGAGTGACAAGATATGGCGTTGATCGTACAGAAATTCGGCGGTTCTTCCGTAAAGGACCGTGACCGTATCTTCAACGTTGCGCGGATCGTGGCCAACACCCACAACGCGGGCAATGACGTAGTGGTGGTAGTCTCCGCACAGGGCGACACCACCGATGACCTGATCGCCAAGGCAGGGGAGATCACCCATAACCCCTCGGCGCGTGAGATGGATATGCTGCTGGCCTCCGGCGAGCAGATCAGCATCGCACTGCTGGCCATGGCGCTGAACGAGCTGGGCTGCCATGCCATCAGCCTGACCGGCTGGCAGGCGGGCTTCCGCACCGACCGTGCCTACACCAAGGCGCGCATCACCCGGCTGGAGACCGAGCGGATCTCCTCCGAGCTGGAGCGCAACCGTGTGGTGGTGGTGGCAGGCTTCCAGGGCTTGAACAAGCTGGACGATATCACCACGCTGGGACGCGGCGGCTCCGATACCAGTGCTGTGGCCATTGCCGCTGCCCTGCACGCTGACCGCTGCCAGATCTACACGGATGTGGAAGGCGTTTACACCGCCGACCCGCGCAAGGTGCGCAACACCCGCAAGCTGGAGGAGATCACCTTTGACGAGATGCTGGAGCTGGCATCTCTGGGCGCACAGGTGCTGAACAACCGCAGCGTGGAGCTGGCTAAAAAGTACAATGTGGAGCTGGAGGTGCTCTCCAGCCTGAACCCCATCCCGGGTACGGTGGTTAAGGAGGTTACAAAGGACATGGAAGGTATGCTGATCAAGGGTGTCGCCAAGGACACCGATGTTGCCGTTATCACGATTCTCAACGTTCCCGATGAGCCGGGCATGAGCTTTAGGATCTTCGGTCTGCTGGCACAGAAGAACATCAACGTGGACATCATTCTGCAGTCTACCGGCCGCGACGGCAAGAAGGACATCAGCTTTACCTGTTCCGAAGGCGAAGCCGAACTGGCCATGCGTGTGCTGAAGGACAGCGCACACTTCAGCGATGTCAGCGTGGACACCACCTGCGCCAAGGTCTCCATCGTGGGTGCCGGTATGCAGAGCCACAGCGGCGTTGCTTCCAAGATGTTCGAGGCACTGTCCAACAACAATATCAACATCAAGATGATCTCCACCAGCGAGATCAAGATCTCCTGCATCATCGACCGTGCAGACGCCGACAAGGCTGTCAGCGCTATCCACGATATGCTGTTTGACTGATCTGTGTAAAATTTTTGGTTATGGCCTGTCTGCTCCCTGCCGGGAGCGGGCGGGTCATAATTTTTTTACACACGGCGGCGTTTACACAAATTGCAAAGGGGTGTATAATATAGTTTGAATCTGTGCGGCGCACCGGCGCTGCAACAACGCCGAAAAGGAGCCCCGCCGCATGAGTGAACCCACCCGTACCTCCAGAGCGCCTGCCGATAAGCGCCTGACCTATCAACAATGGAAGCGCCGCAAAATGCTGCGGCTGGCCCGCAACTGGGTGCTGTTTCTGGCCGGCTGCGCTGCGGTGGTGGCGCTGCTGACCGGCGGCATCCTGTGGCTGCTGCCCAAGGTGCACGGCCTGCTGACCGGGCCAAAGGTATTTGCAGCCAGCGTGTACGACGGCACAGACTATGTGTTCAACGCCGCAGATGCGCGGCTTACGCTGGTGAATGCCAACCTGCCCTATACTGCCGAGCCGACCCCGCTGCTGGACATCGCCGACGAGGCCACTGGTCAGCAGCTGGAGGCCGAAGCCGCCATGCAGTACCGCAGCATGGCCGCCGCCGCGCAGGCGGATGGGGTCAGCCTGACCCTTGTGGCCGGTTATCAGGACGCCGACACCCGGCAGACTGCCTATGAAGCCCGGGTGCAGACCTACCGCGATAAGCGCAAGAGCGAGGAGGCCGCCCGTCTGGCGGCTACCATCCAGCCCGCCGCCAATGCCAACGAGCACGGCACCGGTTATGCGGCAGATATCCTCAGCGCGGACGACCCGCAGCAGGACACAAGCTTTGCCGAGACCCGCGCCTACGAGTGGCTTGCGGCCTACGCGGCGGAATACGGCTTTATCCTGCGCTACCCGCAGGACAGGCAGGCAGCCACCGGCATCGTGTTCGAGCCGTGGCACTGGCGCTATGTGGGGGTGGAAAACGCCCTTGCCATCCGTGCCAGCGGCCTGAGCTTGGAAGAGTTCATCGCCCTGCAGCGGGCAGACTGAATCAAATGCTCTGTGCTGCGGCACAGAGAGAAGGGAACTATCATTGGAACGTACTCTCATTGCACCGGGCGTGCATCTTTCCTGCGACCCGGCTTCTAAATTCAACCGCTGCCGCATCAGCATCCACTTTGCTTTCCCGGCAGAGCGTAAAACGGCCACTGCCCATGCGCTTTTGCCGCTGGTGATGGAGCGCGGCTATGCAGACTGCCCGGATATGACCCGCCTCACCAAAAAGCTGGCGAAGCTCTACGGCGCAGATCTGACCGTGGATGCCCGCCCCATGGGCTGCAACCACAACCTCTGCGTCAGCGTGACCGGCATCAAGGACGCCTTTGCGCTGGAAGGCGAGGCACTGACCGCCGAGTACACGAAAATCGCGCTGGGTGCGGCTTTTCACCCCTATCTCGTGGATGACTGCTTCGACCCGCAGGCCGTCAGCATTGAAAAACAGATGCTGAAAAAAGGCCTTGAGGACGAGATCAACGATAAACGCATCTACTGTCTGCATCAGGCCAACCGGGAGTTCTTTGGCGACAGCCCGGCGGGCGTGCGGCAGGAGGGGTATCTGGACGAGGTGGACGGCCTTACCCCGGCTATGCTGACCGCTGCCTACTGGCAGATGCTGCGCACCGCCAACATCGAGCTGCTGGTGCTGGGCTGCAATGCCGCCCAGACCGCCGCCATCCGGGACGCTTTGCTGGCAGAGCTTGCCTGCATCGACCGCGCCCCGCTGCCGCTGGTGGAAAACATGGCGATGCCCGCCATCGCACCGGTGCACAAGACTGAAAACTACGATATGGTGCAGGCAAAACTGTGTATGCTGTTCACGCTGGGGCAGCCCATGCAGCCGCAGCAGCTGGCGGCGGTGCGCCTTGCCATGGCGCTGTACGGCGGCAGCGTGACCAGCCGCCTGTTCCTCAACGTGCGGGAGCGGGACCATCTGTGCTACTACTGCTCCTCCTCCTTCCAGAGTTTTACCGGCAGCATGGCGGTAAACAGCGGCGTAGAGCACGCCGACGCTGCCCGCGCAGAGCAGGCGATTCTGAAAGAGCTTGCAGACCTGTGCACCGGCCCCATTACCGACGAGGAATTTGAGGATTGCCGCCGGGGCTTGCTCAGCGGCATGAACGGGGTAGAGGACAGCCTTGGCGGCATCGAAAGCTGGTACTACATCGAGGTGCTGCGCGCCGGTGCCAACAGCGCTGCGCCCATCCAGAGCCCGGAGCAGGCGCGGAATGCCCTGCGCGCCGTGACCAAGGACGAGGTGCGGGATATCCTGCGCCGCCTGACCCTCTCGGTCAGCTATCTGCTTACAAAGGAGGATGCTGCCCATGCCGCAGAATAACCAGACCCTGCTGGAAAAGACCGTAGCCGACCAGTGGCAGACCCTGCCCTCCGGCCTGACGGTGCTGGTGCGCCCCATGCCGGGCTATTCCAGCACCCACGTCATTTATGCCACCAAGTTCGGCTCTATCGACCGGGATTTCTGCCTGAACGGTCAAACGGTGCACCTGCCGGCGGGCGTGGCGCATTTTCTGGAGCACAAAATGTTCGAGGACGAGGACGGCGATGCCTTTGCCAAGTACGCAAAGACGGGCGCCAACGCCAATGCTTTTACCAGCTTTGACCGCACCTGCTACCTGTTCACCGCCACCCAGCAGCTGGACGAAAGTCTGGATGTGCTGCTGGGCATGGTAGGCCACCCCTATTTTACCGAGCAGACCATCGCCAAGGAGCAGGGCATTATCGGGCAGGAGATCAAAATGTATGATGACAGCCCGGACTGGCGGCTCATCACCGGCCTGTTCGAGTGCCTGTACCACAGCCACCCCATCCGCAGCGATATTGCGGGCACGGTGGAGAGCATTGCCGAGATCACGCCCGCCATGCTGTACGACAGCTGCAAGGCTTTTTATGCCCCGGGCAATATGGTGCTGGCTGCTGCGGGCAACACCACCATGGAGCAGATCCTTGCCGCCTGTGAGCGGCACGGCCTAATGGAGCCCCGCCCGGCACAAAAGGTGCAGCGGCTGTGGGCCTCCGAGCCCATGACCCTTGCTGCCACGGAAAAAACGCTGACCATGCCGGTCTCCAAGCCCTGCTTCGGCGTGGGCTTTAAGGAAGAGCCGCTGCCTGCGGGCGACCTGCGCACCGAGGCGCTGTACGACCTTGTGCTCAGCTGCATCGTGGGCGGGATGTCGCCGCTGTATCGCCGCCTGTACGACGAGGGCCTTGTGAACCCCGGCTTTGGCGGCGAGGTGCTGCGGGTGGACGGCTGCTGCTGCATCCTGTTCACCGGCGAGAGCGATGTGCCGGACACCGTGCGGCAGTTGTTGCTGGACGAGATCGCCCGGGTGCGCGCCGCCGGTGTGGACAGGGAAGTGTTTACCCTGTGCAAGAACGAAAAATACGGCCAGCTGATCGAAAATCTGGAAAACGTGGAGGACTCGGCCAGCCAGATGGCAGACTTTGCCCTCAGCGGCCAGACGGTAGCACAGCAGATCTCCATGCTGGCAGGGCTGACCGCAGAGGATGCGGACGCTACCTTGCAGCACATCCTGTGCACCGACCGCATGGCCACCATGTACATCCAGCCGGATGGCACGGCGCAGGCAGCGGAAGAGGACGAGGAGGAAGAAGAATGAACCATCTTACAAATCTGGTGCAGTTCCCGGGTCTGGGACTGAGCTTTCAGCTGAACCGCGTGGCCTTTACCATCGGCGGGGTCAGCATCTACTGGTACGGCGTGTGCATTGCGGTGGGTCTGTGTCTGGCACTGGTCTTTGCCTTCCGGCACAGTCTGGAATTTGGCGTAGACCCGGACAGCATGGTGGATGTGATTCTCATCGGCGTGGTGCTGGGCATCATCAGCGCCCGCGCCTACTATGTGGCCATGGCACCTTTTAAATACGAGAGCATCTGGGAGATGATCGCCATCCGCGACGGCGGCCTTGCCATCTACGGCGGCATCATCGGCGGCTTTTTGTTCGGCGGTCTGGCCTGCAAGTGGCGTGGCGTGCCGGTGCTGCCCATGTTCGACCTTACCGCCATGGGCTTTTTAATCGGGCAGGGCTGCGGCCGCTGGGGCAACTTCTTCAATCAGGAAGCCTTTGGCTGCAACACCACCCTGCCGTGGGGGATGTACAGCGAGACCACCCGTGCTTACCTGATGAGCAGCACGGTCACGGTACCCAAGGGCGTGGTCATCGACCCCAACCTGCCGGTGCACCCCACCTTTCTATATGAGAGCATCTGGTGCTTTGTGGGCTTCTTCCTGCTGTTCCGTTACATCAAAAAGCGCAAGTTCAACGGCGACATCACCCTGCGGTATCTGATCTGGTACGGCGCAGGCCGTTTCTGGATCGAGGGTCTGCGCACCGACAGCCTGATGCTGGTGCCCTCCATCGGGCTGCGGGCATCCCAGCTGGTGGCAGGCATCGCCGTAGTGGCGGGCATTGCGGCAGAGGTGTATTTTACCCGCAAGTGCAAGGGCAAGCCCCTGTTTGTGCCGCTGGCGCTGAACGCCGAGAACAAGGCGGCTCAAAAGAAGCTGGACGGCCCCATCTCCTTTGCGGGCAGGGATACCCAGCTGCTGGCCTCCAGCCCGCGCAAGCTGTTTTTGGAAAAGACCGAAGCTTATAACGCACAGGTAAAAGCCGTCATAGAGCAGGCCGGGCAGAAAAAAGCGTAAAAATCTGCGCAAAAGGGGAAAATTCCTCTTGCAATCCGGCTTGGTTTTTGCTATAATATTCTAGCCGCATGGTGTGGGCGCCTGAAATGGCCCGCTGTAAGGGCCTGCCTTTACGACCAGCGAGTACAACGAAAAGGAATGAACAAAATGTACGCAATCATTGTTACCGGCGGTAAGCAGTACCGCGTGGAGCAGGGCGACATCGTCTACATCGAAAAGCTGGACGTTGAGGCCGACTCCGAAGTGAAGTTTGATCAGGTTCTCGCTATTGGCGAGGAGGGTTCTGTGAAGGTTGGCGCTCCTGTTGTTGAGGGTGCTACCGTTTCTGCCAAGGTCATCAAGAATGGCAAGGGCAAGAAGCTGAACATCATCACCTATCGCGCAAAGAAGCACAGTGCTCGCCGTATGGGCCATCGTCAGCCCTACACCAAGGTTGAGATCACTGCGATCAACGGCTAAGGAGGTAAATTACAATGGCACATAAAAAGGGCGTAGGCAGCACCAAGAACGGCCGCGATTCCGCAGCACAGCGTCTGGGCACCAAGCGTGCAGACGGTCAGTTCGTTCTGGCCGGCAACATCCTGGTTCGTCAGCGTGGCACCCACATCATGCCGGGTGAGAACGTTGGCAAGGGCAGCGATGACACCCTGTTTGCTCTGGTGGACGGCACCGTCCGTTTCGAGCGCGTGGGCAAGAACGGCAAGAAGTGCAGCGTTAAGCAGTAACTTCTTTCTGAATAACTGCAATCGTAGAGCCGGACCCTCGTGGCCCGGCTCTTTTTGATGAAAAATACTTATCCTTTCACTCTCTGATGAGACGCTTCTTTCAAAGGGGCGTCCTTGGCAAAACCCGAAGCTTTGCGTGGAATGCCAAGGCCTCCCACTTTGGGGGAGGTGGCATCGCGTAGCGATGACGGAGAGGGCGAGGATACTTAAAAATCATCGGAATTTTTACACAGAACGCCGAAACAAAACGGCATAGAACAAGGAGGGGCTGTATGGCAGCACAGACTAACTTTATCGACATCGCCACGATATGGCTCCATGCGGGCAAGGGCGGCGATGGCGCGGTGAGCTTCCACCGCGAAAAATTCGTGGCCGCAGGCGGCCCGGACGGCGGCGACGGCGGCCGGGGCGGCGACATTATCTTTGTGGTGGACGACCATCTGTCCACCCTGATGGATTTCCGCTATAAGCGCAAGTATGTGGCCCCGGAGGGCGGCAAGGGCGGCGCAAGCCTGTGCCACGGCAAAAACGCCGAAGATCTGGTCATCAAGGTGCCGCTGGGCACCGTGATCAAGGACGCCGAGAGCGGTCTTGTCATCGCGGACCTGTCCGACCACACCCCGGTCACCATTGCTAAGGGCGGCCGCGGCGGCTACGGCAACGCACACTTTGCCACCCCCACCCGCCAGATCCCCAAGTTTGCAAAGCCCGGTATGCCCGGCGAGGATCTGCAGGTGACCCTGGAACTGAAGCTGATCGCAGACGTGGGTCTGATCGGCTTCCCCAACGTGGGCAAGTCCACCCTCATCTCCACCATCAGCGCCGCCAAGCCCAAGATCGCCAACTACCACTTTACCACCCTTGTGCCCACGCTGGGCGTTGTGTCGGTGGGCGAGGGCGCAAGCTTTGTCTGCGCCGACATCCCCGGCCTGATCGAGGGTGCCAGCGAGGGCGTCGGTCTGGGTCACGATTTCCTGCGCCATGTGGAGCGCTGCCGCCTGCTGCTGCATGTTGTGGATGTTTCCGGCAGCGAGTGCCGCGACCCCATCGAGGATTTTGAAAAGATCAACGAGGAGTTAGCAAAGTTCAGCCCCGTTCTGGCTGAGCGTCCGCAGATCGTGGTGGGCAACAAGTGCGACCTTGCCACTGAGGAGCAGATCGAGACCTTCCGCCAGTATGTGGAGGGCAAGGGTCTGACCTTTGTGCCCATCTCTGCCGCCACCATGCAGGGCGTCAAGCAGCTGCCGGGGCTCGTGTACAACCGCCTCAAGGATATCCCGCAGGTGCCGGTGTTCACCCCCGAGTACAAAAAGCCGGAGGCCAAAAAGAACGGCCGCGACTTCACCATCCAGCGCATGGAAGCCCATGTGTGGAGCGTGGATGCCCCGTGGCTGGAGTATATTCTGGCCGGCAGCAACGTGGACGACTACGAGAGCTTGCAGTTCTTCCAGCGTCAGCTGGGCGAGAGCGGCATTCTGGACGCGCTGGTGCAGAAGGGCGTGGAAGAGAACGATACCATCCTCATCGGCGAGTATCAGTTCGACTATATCTTCTAAGGATAAAGCATCATGAACGAATCGGAAAAGATCGACCCGCGGGAACTCAGCCCGCTGGCGCTGGCCTTTGTAGGGGACAGCGTGCTGGAGCTGCTGGTGCGTCAGCGTCTGGTGGAGCACCACCGCCTTTCCGCCGGAAAGCTGAACGCCGAAAAGGTCAAGTATGTCTCTGCCAGGGCACAGTTTCGGGAAGAGCAGCTGCTGGAGCCGCTGTTCACCGAGGACGAGCTGGCCGTGTTCAAGCGTGGCCGCAACGCCAGCAAGGCCAGCGTAGCCAAGCACGCCTCCCCGGAGGAATACCGTGCCTCTACCGGCTTCGAGTGCCTGCTGGGCTGGCTGTACCTGAACGGACAGCTGGAGCGCGTGCACCAGCTGTTCGAGGTGCTGTGGCAGCAGTTTGACCCTGACCAGAAATAAGAATGCGAAAGCCCGCTGCTTTCCGCACTGGAAACCAGTGGTGGAAGGCAGCGGGCTTTGCCTGTTGGCATCTGCGGTCCGTCAGATGCCGCTTACGCCATCAGCGGCTGTTCTTCGCGTTGGTGGAACGGCTGTTGGTGGAGTTCTTGGAGCTCTCGTCATCGGCACCCTTGGTGTACTGGTTGGGGTGCTTGTGCTCGTTGGTGGCGCTGTTGGTGGTCTTGCTGCTGGTACGGTTAGAGGTCTGGTTCTTGCAATTGGTACTGCGGTTCTCACTGCGGTTTTCCATGGTGTGAATGCTCCTTTCGGTCGTTGCTGTGGGGGCGGGGCCGCCCTCACAGTCCATAGTGTGGCCGCAGCCGGCGGCTTTATACATCCCATGGGAGGAAAAGAATATGCCTACGGAATATTTTGAGCAGCGGGAGCGTGCCCTGCTGGGCCAGCGGTACGAGCAGCTGTATGCCGCCCCGCAGCAGACGGCGGAGCGCGGCGTTACCGTGTCGGCGCTGCGCACCACGCCGGAGCAGTTTGCGCAGAGGGCGGATTTCCCGCTGGAGCCCTCGCCCTTCTGCAAGGCGGCTTTTGTGGTGCATCAGCCGGATTTTAAGCCCGGACGGCATCCGTACCACCATGCGGGTGTGTTCTACTCGCAGGAGCCCTCGGCCTCCTCGGCAGCGCCGCTGCTGGGGGTACAGCCGGGAATGCGGGTGCTGGACCTGTGCGCCGCGCCCGGCGGCAAAAGCAGCCAGCTGGCGGCGGCATTGCAGGGACGCGGTGTGCTGGTGAGCAACGAGTATGTGGCTGCGCGCGCCGAAATTTTAAAAAGCAACCTTGAGCGTATGGGCGTTTCCAATGCCGTAGTGCTCAACGAGACCCCCGCCCGCATTGCCGAGGCGCTGCCGGAGTTTTTCGACCGGGTGCTGGTGGACGCGCCCTGCTCCGGTGAGGGAATGTTCCGCAAGGAGCCGGTAGCGCTGCAGCAGCACTGCGAGGCACTGGTAAAGCAGTGTGCAGAGCTGGGCGCACAGATTCTGGACTGCGCCGCAGCGGCACTGGCTCCCGGCGGGCAGCTAGTGTACTCCACCTGCACCTTTGCGCCGGAGGAGGACGAAGCGCAGGTGGCGGCCTTTTTGCAGCGCCACCCGGAGTTTGCACTGGTCGATGTGCTGGGCAACGTGGACTACACCTTTGGCAGCGCAGGGGAAGAAAACCGCACCGGCGGTCTGCCGCTGGATGTAAGCAAGGTGCGCCGTATCTGGCCCTGTCAGGGCGGCGAGGGGCATTTTATGGCCCGGCTGGTCAAGGCGGGTACGCCCCGCACCCTGCCGCCGGAGGGGGAGTACACCTCAGAAGAACAGCTCTGGCTGGCTGCTGCTGCGGAGGCGGGGAAAAAAGGCAAAGGCAAAGCGAAGCCCACCAAGGCCGCAGATGCCCGCAGCACCCGCCGCGCGGACAGCCGCGCCTGCCGGGACGCCGTGCAGGGCACGAGCCGCCGCACCCGGGACACCGGGGCAGGGGAGGCCACTCCGGCGCAGAGCCTTGCCGCATGGCAGGAGTTTGCCCGGCAGTATTTCCCTGCACTGGCGCAGCGCCCGGCTGTGGTGCACGGCGGCGGTGTGCTGCTGCCGGTGGCCTTCCCGCAGACGGGGCTTCATGTGCTGCGGGCGGGGGTGTTCGTGGGCAGTGTGCAGAAGGGGCGCTTTGTGCCGGAGCATCATCTGTTCACGGCCTTTGGCAGCCTGTGCACGAACTGCGAGCAGCTGACCCTTGCCGACTGCCGCTGCACCGAGTATCTCTCCGGCCGCGAGGTGGAAGCCCGCACAGCAGCGGACGGCTGGTGCTGCGTGACCGTGGACGGCTGGCCGCTGGGCGGCGGCAAGGTGTCCGGCGGGCGGGTGAAAAACCACTACCCCAAGGCGCTGCGGCTGCTGTAAACCGCAGATTTACACGCATCCGGGCGAAAATCGGGCTTTTCAGGCTTGAACGCGCCGGTGGATTGTGATAGAATAACAGAGTTAGATTTTGTGTGCTGCCACAAGCGGGCGACCACAGCCCGTCTGCCCGCAGGCGGAGATACCGATAAATTTAGGAGGCTCTTTCCCATGTCTGGACATAGCAAATGGAACAACATTAAGCGCAAGAAGGAAAAGACTGACGGCGCCCGCGCCAAGGTCTTTACCAAGATCGGCCGCGAGATCAGCGTTGCCGTCCGTGACGGCGGCCCCAACCCGGCTTCCAACAGCAAGCTGGCAGACCTGATCGCCAAGGCAAAGCGCATGAGCGTGCCCAACGATAACATCCAGCGTATCATCAAGAAGGCCGAGGGCGGCGACAAGACCGAGTTCGAGGCCATCACCTACGAGGGCTACGGCCCCGGCGGCGTGGCAGTCATGGTAGAGACCCTGACCGACAACCGCAACCGTACCGCTGCCGACCTGCGCCACTACTTCGATAAGAACGGCGGCAATCTGGGCGCTATGGGCTGCGTGGCCTTCCTGTTCAACCAGAAGGGTGTCATCGACATCTCTCTGGAGGATAAGGACGCCGATGAGGCCATGATGGATGCTCTGGATGCCGGTGCGGAGGACTTTGATGCCAGCGAGGACGCAGCCGAGGTCACCACCGATCCCGAGAACTACTCCGCTGTGGTCAAGGCTCTGGAAGAGAAGGGCTACGAGATCCTGTCCGATGATCTGGCCATGGTGCCCATGACCACCACCCGCCTGACCGACCCCGATCAGCTGAAGCTGATGGGCAAGCTGCTGGATTCTCTGGAGGATAACGATGACGTCCAGAACGTCTGGCACTCTCTCGAGAACGAAGAGGACCTGCCGGAATAATCGGCTTAAGCTCTCTTTTCTCCTGCAATAAGACGATAAAAGCCGCTTTTTGTGCTGCAAGGCACAAAAGGCGGCTTTTGCTTTATTTGTGAGTGCCGTGCGGATAAGGGCTCTTTCTGGCATCAGAAAAATCGTACTCTGCACGCATATCTTCATCGGAAAATGGATTTTCCGAAGGAGTGCTAGTGGGTTTATCGTTCATAATGCGTCCATAGGCTGAGGATCTTAACAGTCTGCTCATTCTCATAGACCTGATAGACAAGGCGGTGCTGAACGTTGATGCGGCGGCTGTATGCACCGTTCAGATCACCCACCAGCTTTTCGTATGGGGGAGGGTTCCGGAACGGATCGACACGGATGATTTCGATGAGCGCCTTCGCTTTTTCGTCCAGATGGGCGGACTTCAATTTAGGTACGTCTTTTGCGGCGGTTTTGGTGTAAACGACCTTGTACATTTACCACTCCACCGCCGTTTCGTCCACACAGTCTGCGAGGGGAGCGGCAATTCCGTCCATGATCTTTTCGCGCATACCCGGTGCAGAGACCAGATACAGTGTTTCCATGATGCCGCTGTAATCTTCTTCCGACAGCAGCACGGCATTGCCGTCCTTGGTGGTGATGTTGATGGGCTGATTGTATTTAATGGTCTGCTCTACATAATCAAAGGCATTCTTACGGAAATTCGTGATATTTGTGGTAGTCATGGTAGAAACACCTCCTTCGTGTACAGTATAGCGTACGCTTGCGAGAATGTCAATATACGTCCGACAATCGAAATGAGACGCGCATTCACCCCTGTGCCAGCGCCTTGCCTTTTGCGTAGTAGCGCTGCATTTCTTCCCGGGGAACCATGTTTCCGCCGGTAGCCCAGACCAGATGGGTGGCGTTTGCCAGCGCACCGGCGGGCAGGGCGGCATCAGTGTAAGCGCCAAGCAGCTGCCCGGGCTGGGTGAGCACCGGGCCGTACATTCCCGCCAGAGCGCTGGGCTCAAGGAAAAGCGCTTCGGCATCCGCCAGCTGTGCCAGAAGGATGTACATCCGCTCGTCCTGAAGGGTGTAACAGCCGCTCATGAAGGGGCGCATCAGCCCACCCACAAAGCCGGAAGCGCGCCCCACGGCAAGGCCATCGGCGGCGGTGAGGTTGTCGATGCCAAAGTCCTGCACGCAAACGCTGCTGTTTTCGCCGGTAGCCATGCCCAGCATCATGCAGGGGGAGTGGGTGGGCTCGGCGAAGAAGCAGTGTGCGGCATCGCCGAACAGCGTCTTCAGGCCAAAGGCCACGCCGCCGGGGCCGCCGCCCACACCGCAGGGCAGATAGGCGAAGAGGGGATGCTCCGCATCCACGGTGATGCCCTGCGCGTCCAGCTGCTTTTTCAGGCGCAGGGCAGCTACGGCATAGCCCAGAAAGAGGGTCTTGGAGTTTTCGTCATCCACAAAATGGCAGTAGGGGTCGCCCGCCGCCAGCTTGCGCCCCTCGGTCACGGCGATGCTGTAATCGGAGGCGTACTCCACCACCCGGACGCCCCGGCTGCGGAGCAGGTCTTTTTTCCACTGCCGTGCATCAGCGGACATGTGTACCGTGACCTGAAAGCCCAGCTTTGCGCTCATGATGCCGATGGAAAGCCCCAGATTGCCGGTAGAGCCCACCGCAATGGAATACTGCGAGAACAGTTTGCGGAAACGCTCCTCTGCCAGAACGGCGTAGTTGTCGGTGAGGTGCAGCATCCCGCTGTGCAGGGCAATGTCCTCGGCGGTTTTCAGCACCTCATAAATGCCGCCCCGGGCTTTGATGGAGCCGGAGATGGGCAGGAGGCTGTCCAGCTTGCCCCATACCTGTCCGGCGATGCGGGTGCCGCTGTGCTCTTCCAGCACCTTCTGCATCCGGGGGATGGGCTGGACAGGGGACTCGATGATGCCGCCGGTCGCAGCGGTCTCGGGAAAGACAGCGGCAAGGTAGGGCGCAAACCGCTCCAGCCGTGCGGCGGCGTCCTCAATATCGGCAAAGGTCAGCGGGCAGGCAGCCGCAGCCTGTGCAAAGGGCAGCTTGTCCGGGTTTACCCATGCAGTTTCCTTCAGGGCGCAGAGGTCGGACACCACAGGATATGCCGCGATCCAATCGGCAACGGAACGCCCGGCAATGCACTTGGCAGGTGAAACCATAACGGATCCTCCTTTATATAGAACCAGATGATGCGCCCGGCGTTTTTCCCGGAGCGCTGCGTGTCTTGAATATAAAGGTTTTTACAGGAATTGTCAACCGGCTGCGCTTTGCGCCGGGCGGGTCAGAGCGCCACGATCTCGGTGGTCACCAGCTGCTGCTCTGCGCCGTAGTTCAGCTTCATGGCGTAGTCGGTCAGGGCGCAGAATGCCTCGGCCTCCTTCCGGGTGGCAAAATAGTTCTCGGTAAGGACCTCGGAGCTGCCGCGGGCGTGGAAGATGGTCTTTACCACAAAGTTGCTTTCGTTCATAGTGTGCATCTCTTTTTCCGATTGATGGGGGAGGGACTGACGTCTCTCGGTGTATTTGCAGTATAGCAGGGCAAATGTCCCAAAGAATGGACTTTTAACGAAAGCGGGGCGACTTTTACGAAAACCGGTCGAAAAGCCGCGTCAACTGGAAGAACGGAAGAGGATGGGAAGGAGAGCAGCACACTGCCCAAAAACCTTGTTAAAAAACTGGCATTTTGACGTTTTCGTGTAAAGTATACAAGAATAAACACAAAAAAATGGCATTGTGTGTATTGCTATTTTGCAACTGATATATTAGAATATAAGCAAGAAGAGCGCGCAGGCGTACTGCGCGTGCCACATGATAAATAACGACAGGAGGAACTTCTCTATGCCTATGAAAATGGGTTGGCGCTGGTATGGCGAGGGCAACGACCCCGTCACCCTGAGCGACATCAAGCAGATCCCCGGCGTGACCAGCATCGTCTGGGCACTGCACAACAAGATGCCCGGCGAGATCTGGGAAATCGACGAGATCCAGAAGGTTGCAGACCAGATCCACGCCTACGGCTTTGATATGGATGTTGTCGAGTCCGTCAACGTGCACGACGATATCAAGATCGGTCTGCCCACCCGCGACCAGTATATCGAGAACTACAAGCAGTGCATCCGCAACCTGTCCAAGTTCGGCGTCAAGGTCATCTGCTACAACTTCATGCCCATCTTCGACTGGACCCGCACCGACCTGTTCCACCCGGTAGGCGACGGCTCCACCGCACTGTTCTACGAGAAGGACAAGATCAAGGGCGATTACAAGGCTATGGCTGAGTACATCATGTCCTTCACCGAGAAGTACAACATGACCTTCCCCGGCTGGGAGCCGGAGCGCATGGCAAAGCTGGACGAGCTGTTCAAGGCCTACGCCCCTGTCACCAAGGAGAAGCTGTGGGAGAACCTGAAGTACTTCCTGGAGGCTCTGATGCCCACCTGCCGCGAGTGCGACATCAAGATGGCTATCCACATGGACGATCCTCCTTGGGATATCTTCGGTCTGCCCCGCCTGCTGGTGGACGAGCCCAGCATCGACCGTTTCCTGAAGATGGTGGACGATCCGTACAACTGCCTGACCCTGTGCACCGGCAGCCTGAACGCAAACCCCAACAACAACTGTGCCGAGATCATCCGCAAGCACTGCGACCGCATTGCTTTCGGCCATGTCCGCAACATCCACCACTTCCCCAACGGCGACTTCTCTGAGGCTGCTCACCGCGACTGCTGCGGCGAGACCGGCATCATTGAGGTGATGCGCGCTTACCATGACTGCGGCTTTGAGGGCTACATCCGCCCCGACCACGGCCGTCAGCTGTGGGAGGAAGGCCCCGGCGTCTGCCGCCCCGGCTATGGCAAGTATGACCGTGCTCTGGGCATCCAGTATATGCTGGGTATCTGGGATCTGCTGGATCGTCTGGATGAAGAGAAGAAGGGCTGATTATTATGAAGCTGTCTGATATCAAAAACGGCAATCTGTCCGCCGAGTGGGCAGAAAAGGGCTACGAGCTGCCCAAATTTGACATTGAGGCCGTCAAGGCCAAGACCCACGCCGAGCCCACTTGGGTGCACTTCGGTGCCGGCAACATCTTCCGCGCTTTCCCCGCTGCCGTGCTGAACGACGCACTGAACAGCGGCAAGTACGACCGCGGCGTCATCGTGGCCGAGAGCTTCGACTACGAGATCATCGACAAGGCTTACCAGCCCTACGATAACCTGAGCCTGCTGGTCTGCCTGAAGTCCACCGGCGAGATCGAGAAGAAGGTCATCGCTTCCGTCACCGAGAGCCTGAAGGCTGACTACTCCTTCGGCGCTGACTGGGCACGTCTGGTGGAGATCTTCCAGAACCCCAGCCTGCAGATGATCTCCTTTACCATCACCGAGAAGGGCTACGGCGTTGCTCCCGCTGATCTGGAGCGCGGTCTGACCCCTGTGCTGGCTATGGGCAAGGTCACCGCTCTGCTGTACGAGCGCTTCAAGGCCGGTAAGCTGCCCCTGACCGTGCAGAGTATGGATAACTGCTCTCACAACGGCGATAAGGTCAAGAACGCTGTCCACGCCTACGCCGCCAAGTGGGTGGAGCAGGGTCTGGTGCCCGCCGAGTTCCTTGCCTATGTGCAGGATGAGACCAAGGTCACCTTCCCCTGGAGCATGATCGACAAGATCACCCCGCGCCCGGACGCAAAGGTGCAGGAGATGCTGGCAAAGGACGGCTTTGAGGATAACTACACCATCGTTACCGAGAAGCACACCTTCACCGCTCCCTTCGTCAACGCTGAGGAGACCCAGTACCTGTGCATCGAGGATCACTACACCAATGGCCGTCCTCCGCTGGAGCTGGGCGGTGTGCTGTACTGCGACCGCGAGACCGTGGACAAGATCGAGAAGATGAAGGTCTGCACCTGCCTGAACCCCCTGCACACTGCCATGTCCATCTATGGTTGCATGCTGGGCTACACCCTCATCTCTGCCGAGATGGCAGACGAGGATCTGCGCTCCTTCATCCAGAAGATCGGCTATATCGAGGCTATGCCCGTGGTCGTTGATCCCGGCGTGCTGAACCCCTACGAGTTCATCGGCGCTGTCATCAACCGCCGTCTGCCCAACCCCTTCATGCCCGATGCTCCCCAGCGTATCGCTACCGATACCTCCCAGAAGCTGGCTATCCGCTTCGGCGAGACCATCAAGGCTTACGAGGAGCGCGGTCTGGACAAGTCCAACCTCGTGCTGATCCCGCTGGTGCTGGCAGGCTATGCCCGCTACCTGAAGGGCATCGACGACAACGGCCAGCCCTTCGAGATCTCTCCCGATCCGCTGCTGGCTGAGCTGCAGGCCATCGTCAGCCCCTTGGAAGTCAAGGAAGGCGAGCAGGACTTCAGCTGCCTGAAGGCTCTGTACAGCCGTGCCGACGTGTTCGGTGTGGACCTGTACGCCGTCGGTCTGGGCGAAAAGATCGAGGGCATGGTCAAGGAGCTGTACGCCGGTAACGGCGCAGTGCGCAAGACTCTGCACAAGTACACTCTGGCCCGCTAAAACTTTGTAACGCTATTTCCGTACCCACGCTGCGCTTTTGCTTTGCCGCAGCGTGGGTTTTTGTTTTATCATTTCTTAAAAAAGCAGAACAGCCAAGCCGACAGGCTTGGCTGTTCTGCAAATTATCATAATTTTTCCGCTATTCATGCGCAGAGCAAAGCGGAGCGCATTGAAAATTGTCCCTGCGCCCTTATTTCCGGCAGTCGTGCAGGCTGGCGGCGGGCAGGGCACTGCCCAGCAGGCTCCATGCGGCATCCATGCTCTCGTTCAGCAGATAGGCCTGATTCTTCTGGACATAGATGTACACCGCCTCTTTGGTGCGGTAGGCGCGGTACACGGTGTTCCAAGTGTAGCGGTTGGTGGGCTCTGCCTTGTTCTGCTCACCGGCCATCCAGACCGAAAGCCCGGCGTTATCCAACTCCAGCCGGTAGAAGGGGCGGGGCAGACCCAGCTTTTTGATCTGCTTGGAGAGGTTCGAAAAAAAGGTGCCGAAGTATACGGCGGGCAGGCCGAGGGCTACAATGGCCAGCACAGCGGTCAGCAGCCCGGCACCCTCCCGCTTGCCGATCTGGCTCAGGCAGACCACGGCGCACACCAGCAGGATGGCGGTGAACACCGCCGGACGCTGCCAGCCCTTGTTGTGGCGCAGCAGGTCAAAAGATGCAAAATCGTGAAAGCTTTTTTCGTCCATCTGGACGGAAACGCAAACATTCTGGGTCATAAAGTTACCCTCCTTTTTGGGCATAGTACCACATTCTCCGACAAGAAGCAAGCAAAAGATGCCCCGGCGGCGGTGCATCTGCTTGCAAACCGCCTGCAAAGCGTGGTAAAATAAGATATTATTCAGGGGAAAAAGGGGGGAGCTTTGCATGGAAAAGCGCAACTGGAAGCGCAGTGTTACGCTCAAGCAGCGTATGGTACTGTGTCTGGCGGCTTTTTTTGCTGCCTTTGCATTGCAGCTTGCCCTGAACGGCTATCAGGCACGGGCGGTGCAGCAGGTGCAGGATGACCAGATGGGCAACTTTAACGCCATCAGCCGCTTTCAGGGCGGCGTGGAAAGCTCCATCAGCATTCTGGAAGCGTACCGCTGGGAAAACGGTGAGGCCGAGGAAATGCTGGAAAAGCTCCGGGCAGCCTGCTCCACCAGCAACGCATGGCTGTGGCGCATCAAATCGAATATGGATGGCTTGCAGAACGTCAGCGATGAGCAGTGGGTGCTTTACGGCGCGGTGGAGACCACCTACGGCAGCTACAACGCTCTGCTGGAGGAGCTGGAGGGCTACCTTTCCAGCGGACAGGATGCAAAAGCGTCCCAGCTGTACTATAACAAGGTCTCGGTCTGCGGCGGGTATCTGAGCCAGTACACCATGCAGCTGCTGAAAGCCTCGATCTTGGACGCCCAGACTACTTATACCGAGATCTCGGAGCTGGGCGAACGGATCGCCCTGATGCAGATCGTGGTGGTGGCGTTGTGCGTGGCGCTGGGCTGTGCCTCCGGTCTGATGGTCATGCGGCTGCTGACCCCGGTGTCTCAGATGATCGTGGCCTCCCGTGCTATCAGCCGCAGCCAGTTCGACACCCCGGACATCCCGCTGCCCAAGCAGCCGGAGATCGGCCAGCTGGCAGAGTCCTTCAACCGCATGAAGCACTCCATGGCGCAGCAGGTGAACACCTTACAGGAGAAAAACGAGATCGAGCGGGAGCTGCACCGCCAAAAGACTGAGGCACTGGAACTGCAGAACCGCATGGAGCGCAGCCGATTACAGCAGCTGCGCAGCCAGATCGACCCGCATTTTCTGTTCAATACCCTTAACGTCATCCAGCAGATGGCGGGCACAGAGTCTGCCTACCGCACGCAGGCGCTCATCATGGCGCTTTCCCATCTGCTGCGTTACAGCCTGATGAGCAACGATGAGCAGGTGCCCCTCTCCCGGGAGGTGCGCGTTGTGGACGAGTACTACTCCATCTACCATGTGCGCTTTGGCGACCGGGTGCAGATGCAGTGGGCATTCTCAGACTCGCTGGACCTGACCGAGACCATGGTGCCGTCCTTTATTTTGCAGCCTATCGTGGAAAACGCCTTTAAGCACGGCATCTGCCCCAAGGAAGAGGGCGGCGTGGTGCGCATCCGTATGGTGCCCCTGCGGGAAAAAGGCCTGCTGTGCATCCGGGTGCTGGACAATGGCGTGGGCATTGAGCCGGAGCAGCTGCAGCAGCTGCGCACGGCACTGGAACAGCCCGCACCCCGCTGGGAGCATATCGGCATTTATAACGTGGCTGCCCGTCTGCGGCTGCTGGATACCCGCTGCCGGGTGGTGGTGCGCTCCCGGCCGGGGCGGGGAACTGCGGTGATTCTGTATCTGCCGCTGGTGGAGAATGAGGAGGAATTTGAGGAATGATTCGTCTATTGATCGCGGATGACGAGAGGATGGAGCGGGAGGCGCTGGCGGATATCGTCATGCGCCGGTTTGAGCATGAAGTGACGGTGGAGATGGCGGAAAACGGACGCAAAGCCGCCGATACCGCCGTGCTCTGGGAAGCAGACCTGATTTTGATGGACATCGAGATGCCGGGCATGAACGGTTTGGATGCCGCCCGCGCGGTGCTGGAACAGCGCCCGGAGTGCAAGGTGATCTTTATCACGGCGTACAGCCTGTTCCAGTACGCCCACGAAGCGGTGCATCTGGGAGCCTGCGACTATCTGCTGAAGCCGGTGGACCCGGACGAGACCGAGGCCGCCATCCGCCGCGCCATCCGGCAGATCGAAGCCGGACGCCGTCTGGCCGAGCTGGCTGCGGAAGCCCCGGAGCCGGAAACCGCCCCGGAGCAGGAGGCCGACCCCGCCGGGGAAGGGGAGAGCGACCGCAACGCACTGGTGATGGATCATGTGCGCAAGTATATGGAAGATAACTATATGTCCGACCTCTCGCTGGACAGCGTGAGCGAGATTTTGCACATCAGCCCGGCGTACCTTTCGGCACAGTTCAAAAAATACCAGAAGATGAACTTTCTGGACTGCCTGACCGAGCTGCGCATCAACGCCGCCAAGGAACTGTTGACCGACCCCTTCCGCTCCGCAGCGGAGGTGGCCTCCATGGTGGGCTACGAGGACGCCAGCTACTTTGCCCGTGCCTTTAAAAAGCGCACCGGCATGACCCCCACCCAGTACCGGAAGGAAGCGGCAAAGGCGGCCCGGGAGGCACGGCTGTGACCCGCCGTCAGCTGCTGCATCTGCTTACGGCGGCCCCGGCACTGGCAGTCACAGGCTGTACGGCGCAGTCTGCTTCTTCGCAGCAGGAAAAGCCGCTCATTCTGCGCTATGCGGAGAATCAGCCGGAGGACTACCCCACCAGCAAGGCGGCAAAAGTCTTTGCAGAGTTGGTGGCGCAGCGCACGGGCGGCCGGGTGAAGGTGCTGGTTTACAGCGGGGCAGAGCTGGGCGCAGAGCAAAGCGTCATCCAGCAGATGCAGTTCGGCGGGGTGGATTTTTCCCGCGTGTCCCTGAGCCAGCTGGCAGAGTACGAGCCGGAACTCAGTGTATTGCAGCTGCCCTACCTGTACAGCGATGCCCAGCAGATGTGGCGGGTGCTGGACGGCGGCATCGGGGATGAGTTTCTTGCCATGCTGGACGGGATGGACCTAGTGGGGCTTTCGTGGTTCGACGCCGGTGTGCGCAGTTTTTACACCCGGGAAAAGGTGACCGGGCTGGATGACTTGCAGGGACTGACCATCCGAGTGCAGGAATCGGATATGATGAGCGCCATGATCACCGCGCTGGGGGCAAAACCGGTGCAGGTGGTGTACAGCAAGGTATATGCCGCCCTGCATAATGCCGAGATCGACGGGGCAGAGAACAACTGGCCCAGCTACGAGGTGATGGGACACTACGAAGTAGCGCCCTTTTTCCTGAAGGACGAGCACACCCGCGTGCCGGAGGTACAGCTGGCCAGCCCGGCGGTGATGGAAAAGCTTGCCGCGCTGGACGAAAGCTTCCCGGAGGTGATCCGCGCCTGCGCCCGGGAGAGCGCACAGACAGAGCGGGAGCTCTGGGCGCGGCGGGAGGCGGACGCAGAGCAGAATATGCGCAAGCTGGGCATCTGCGTCACCGAGCTGGACGAGGCCGAGAAAGCCCGCTTCCGCGCAGCGGTACAGCCCATGTACGATGAATTCTCAGCCCAGCAGGAGCTGATCGACCGGATACAGAAAAGCTGAAGAAAACACCCCGAGAAGTGCCCGGACGGACATTTTTCGGGGTGTTATTTTTACCATAAATACAGAAATGTATCCAACTGGTCAGCAGTGTTGCACAAACAGAATGGAAAACGGTTGTGCAATATGGCAAAAACAATCTTGACATTCTTTCGAAAAACAGGACATTTTTTGAAAGCTCTTGTTTCATTTCGAAAAATTTGCTAAAGTGTGTACAGTCAATGAACGAAAGCTCCGGCACCTGTGCGCCCGGAGAAGTTCACAATTATTTAAGGAGGACGATTCCTATGAAAATGATCTCTCGTCGCAGCTTTATGGCTGTTGCCGGTGCAGCTACCGCTGCTGTTGCTCTGACCGCCTGCGGCGGTTCCAAGAGCGGTTCCACCTCTACCGCTGCTTCCACCTCTACTGCAGCTTCCGCTGCTGCCGGTGATGCAGCTGCTGCTGCCAGCGATCCCAAGGTGACTCTGGTCTACGCCGAGGTCAACCCGCTGGATACCATCGTTGGTCAGACCGGTTCTCACTTCAAGGAGAAGGTCGAGGAGCTGAGCGGCGGTTCTGTGGTCGTTGACGTGCAGGCTTCCGGTGTTCTGGGCTCTGAGAACGACGTTCTGGATGCTATTCTGGGCGGCTCTACCTCCATCGATATCAGCCGTATCTCTGCTTTCGCTCTGACCAGCTACGGCTGCAATAAGTCCAAGCTGCTGTCCATCCCCTTCACCTTCAACAACCGCGCTCACTTCTGGAACTTTGCCAACAGCGATCTGGCTCCTGAGTTCCTGAACGAGCCCCAGGAGCTGGGTCTGCCCGTTCGCGGCCTGTTCTACGGCGAGGAGGGCTTCCGTCACTTCTTCACCGTCAAGCCCGTTGCAACCATCGCTGACCTGAAGGGCATGAAGCTGCGTGTGTCCAACGACCCCGTTATGAACGGCATGGTCGAGGGTCTGGGCGCTAACCCCACCGTCGTTGCTTTCGGCGAGCTGTACAGCGCACTGCAGACCGGCGTTGTGGATGGCGCTGAGCAGCCCATCGCAAACTACAAGTCCAACGCTTTCCCCGAGGTTGCTAACAACCTGATCCTGGACGGCCACACTCTGGGCGCTGTTCAGGCTGTTATCACCGACAACGCATGGGGCAAGCTGACCGCTAACCAGCAGGCTGCTGTCATGGCTGCTGCTGCCGACACCCAGAAGTTCAACGCTGATCTGTCCGAGACCGCTGAGAACAAGGTTCTGGAAGAGCTGCGTTCCTCCGGCTGCAACGTTGTGGATGTGGACGACAAGACTCCCTGGCAGGAAGCTTGCGCTAAGGTCATCAAGGACAACACCTCTGATCAGGCCGAGCTGTACCAGAAGCTGCTGGACATGAAGGCATAAGCTGGCTTTCCATCCGATCTAAGTAGTACATTGCCCGGCGGAGGCCCACGGGAATACGCCCGCAGGCTTCGCCGGGCTTTTATATGGAGGAATTTCTATGCCGAAAATCTTTACCACTCTGGATAAGATCAGACCGGCGTACGACATTACCTACAAGGTGGTTCTGTTCATCTGCAAGATCCTGCTGATCGCAGATATCCTCATTACCACGATGTCGGTCATTGGCCGTTACGTCCCCTTTATCCCGGACCCCTCTTGGTCTGAGGAGGTCGTTCTGACCTGCATGAGCTACATGGCTGTGTTGAGCGCTGCGCTGGCCATCCGCCGCGGCGCACACATCCGCATGACTGCCTTTGACATGTACCTGCCCAAGAAAGTGGTCAAGGCGCTGGACATCCTGTCCGACGTGGCTGTGATGATCCTTGGTGTGGTCATGATGGTGATCGGCTGGAACTACGCCACTACGCTGGGCGGCCGTGGTTTCTACGTTTCCATGCCTTGGCTGAGCCGCTTCTGGATGTACTTCCCGGTGCCGCTGGCCGGTGTTGCCATGATCATCTTCGAGCTTGAGTCTCTGTACAACCACGTCAAGAGTTTTTTTGTAAAGGAGGAAATGTAATATGACAGTTCAGACACTGGCGATCATTGTCCTTCTTGTCAGCTTCTTTGTTATGATCTTCCTGCGCTTCCCCATTGCATACGCCGTTGGTCTTTCCAGCGTGCTGTGCCTGATGGTGCAGGGTCAGGCACTGACCGATGTCTGCCGCCTGATGGTCAAGGGCATCTCTTCCTTCAGCCTGATGGCTGTGCCGTTCTTCATTACCATGGGCGTGCTCATGGGCTCCGGCGGCATTTCTGAAAAGCTGATCGCACTAGCCGACGCCTGCGTGGGCTGGATGCGCGGCGGCATGGCCATGGTCAACATCGTGGCTTCCTACTTCTTCGGCGGCATTTCCGGTTCCGCTTCCGCCGATACCGCCTCCATCGGCTCTATCATGATCCCCATGATGGTGGATCAGGGCTACGGTGCAGACTTCTCCACCGCTGTTACCATCACCTCCTCCTGCGAGGGCCTGCTGGTTCCTCCCAGCCATAACATGGTCATCTACGCTACCACCGCCGGTGGTATCTCCGTGGGCAGCCTGTTCCTGGCCGGCTACCTGCCCGGCGCTCTGCTGGCCATCGTGCTGATGATCGGCTCCTACATCATCTCGGTCAAGCGCAACTACCCCAAGGGTGATCCGTTCAGCATCAAGCGCTTTGTCAAGCAGCTGGGCACCTCCATCTGGGCACTGGCCGCTGTTATCATCGTGGTGTTCGGCGTTGTCGGCGGCGTGTTCACCGCTACCGAGTCCGCTGCTATCGCCGTTATCTACTCCCTGTTCGTCTCTGTGTTCATCTACAAGGGTCTGGACTGGAAGGGCGTGTGGCATGCTCTGGACGAGTGCGTCAACACCCTGTCCATCGTGCTGATCCTGATCGCTACCTCTGCAGTGTTCGGCAACTGCCTGACCATGCTGCATGTGCCTGATCTGGCAGCAACCGCCATCACCGACCTTACCGATAACCCCTACATCATTGCACTGCTCATCGACCTGATCCTGCTGGTGCTGGGCATGATCATGGATATGGCTCCCATCATCCTGATCGCTACCCCCATCCTGCTGCCCATCGCCACCTCCATCGGCATCGATCCCATCCAGTTCGGTATCATCGTGGTTCTGAACTGCGGCATCGGCCTGCTGACTCCTCCTGTCGGCGCAGTTCTGTTCATCGGCTCTGCCGTTGCAAAGCGCCCCATGGAGAAGGTGGTCAAGGCGACCCTGCCGTTCTACCTGTGCATGTTCATTGCACTGCTGCTGCTGACCTACGTCCCCGACATCAGCCTTGCGATCCCCAAGCTGCTGGGCGGCTATGTAAGCCCCATCGCAAACCCGCTGGGTCCTGTGTTCATCCACTAAGCGCAGCATAAGGCAAAACCCTTGCATCTATAAGACCGGAGCCTGTCAGCCCTTTGGGCTGCGGGCTCCGGTCTTTTTTGCGTGTGCACCAAAATGCGGACAGCTTGCACGGCGGGGAACACTATGATACAATAAAGTGTATAGAAGCTGGGAAGGGGAGAGAACACTATGGAGCAAAAACGCCTGTGTCCGTTCTGCATGGAGGCGCTGCCGCCTGCGGCGACCGTCTGCCCCCATTGCGGGAAGATCTTAGAGGGATGCAACCCGGTGGGCTGCCTGCCGGTGGGCACGGTGCTGGCCGGGCGCTACACCGTGGGCGAGATGCGCAGTCTGGACGGCGAGGGTGTGCTGTACAGCGGTGTGGAGAATCTGGGCGCTTTCCGGGTGACCATCAAAGAGTACCTGCCCGTCACCCTTTCTGCAGAGCGGGGGGCAGACTGCATCCTGCGCCCCAAGCAGGGGAGCGAGGTGCTGTTCAAGACCACCCGCATGGACTTTGCAGACCTGTACCGCGCCATCCAGCGCATTACCCCTGCCAGCGGTCTGGAGGCCGTGCTGGACGTAGTGGAGGCCAACAACACTGTGTATGCGGTGCTGGAAAACTTAGGCGGCACCCCGCTGGAACAGTGGCTGGAAAACCGCCCCGCCCCGGTGCGGGCAGAGGAGGCCTGCGCCATGCTGCGCCCGGTGTTTGAGGGGGTGGCGGCCATGCACAAGGCGGGGCTGGTGCACCGCGGCATCTGCCCGGAGAATATCCGGGTAATGGCAGATGGCCGCTGCCGTCTGGCCGGGTACGCCACCGTGGGTCTGCGCACCGCAGGCAGCGGCCTGCACGAGCAGCTGTACGAGGGCTACTCTGCGCCGGAGCAGTACACCACCGCCGAGTTTGAGGGGCGCTACACCGACGAATACAGCCTTGCCGCCGTCTTTTACCGCATGGTGTGCGGACAGGCACCCATGCCCGCTGCCCAGCGCGTGGTGTCGGACTCTAACCCCCGGGCACGCACCGTAGAGCCTGCCGTACCGGCCTATGTTTCCGATGTATTGCAGCTGGGGCTGCGGCTCAAAGTCATGGAGCGCATCCAGACCGTGCCGCAGCTGTATCAGGCGCTTTCTTCCAAGGAATATACCGCCGAGTTGACCCGCACCATGAAGCCGGAGACCCCGATGCACCCGGTGCGGGCAGAGCAGAGCCCGCAGGGCAGGGAGCACCTGCTCAGTCTGAAGGGGCTGCTGGCGGGCATCCTGATCCTGCTTTCCATCCTGATCCTGCTCACCTTGTGGGGCATCGTGAGCAGCAAAGAGGAGCAGCCAGCAACCTCGGAGCCGAGTTCGGAAGCAGCCAGCAGCGAAGCGCTGAAACCCCAGAACCTTGTGCCCAACTTTGTGGGCATCGACTACGAGCAGATCAAGAATAACCGCGAGTACACCAGTATGTACCTGTTCCGGGCGGTGCTGGAGTACAGCGATACCGTGCCCTCCGGGCAGGTCATCCGGCAGGAGCCGGAGGCCGGCGAGGTGATGGAGAACGGCGAGGTGATCCAGATCGTGGTCAGTCAGGGCCCGGAAAAGGTGGAGATGCCCAAGATCATCGGTGCATCGCAGGATAAGGCCATTGAGATCCTGAGCAGCCGGGGGCTTGTGGCCAGCTGCTTCATGGTGGTGAACGATGGCTCCTACGCCACGGGCTGCGTGGTCTCTGCCAGCGAGGAAGAGGGTGCCATGGTCACGGTGGGCACGGTGATCACCGTGTATATCGCCGCAGACCCCAGTGTGCAGATCACCGCTACCCCGGAAGAGCCTGCCGCTACTGAGCCCACCACCCCGGAAACGCCCCCGGAGGGCAGCACAGAGCCGGAATACGATACAGATTAAACGGCATACAACAAAAGCAGAAGCGGGAGCCTTGTAACGGGCCCCCGCTTCTGCTTGTTTAGGATAGGAAAGAGAATGGCAAATTAAAGATTGGTGTAGCCCATCAGGCAGCGATCCACCTCGGCGGCGCAGTCGCGGCCTTCGCGCAGACCCCATACCACAAGGCTCTGGCCGCGGCGCATATCGCCGCAGACGAACACCTTGTCCACGTTGGTCTTAAAGCTGTGGTCGGCTACATTGCCCCGGGCGGTCAGCTCCACCCCAAAGGCATCGGCTGTGTAGTTTTCGCAGCCGGTAAAGCCTGCGGCAATAAATGCCAGCTGGCAGTCGTAGGTAAATTCCTTGCCGGTGGGCACCATGCTGGTGCGGCCGGTCTCGGGGTCGCGCTCCGGCTTCAGGCAGCTGATGACGGCACCGGTCAGGTTCCCGGCCTCGTCCTTCAAAAACTCCTTGACGGTGGTCTGGTACACGCGCGGGTCCTTGCCAAACTTGGCAATGCACTCGGTCTGGCCGTAGTCCACCTTCAGCACCCGGGGCCACTCCGGCCACGGGTTTGCGGCGGTGCGCTCGACAGGGGGCTGCGGCATCATTTCCAGTGCCATCAGGTCGGTGCAGCCCTGCCGCAGGGCAGTGCCCTGACAGTCGTTGCCGGTGTCGCCACCGCCGATGACCAGCACGTTTTTACCGGCTGCGTTGATGGCCTTGCCGTCCGCAAAACCGGAGTCCAGCAGGCTCTTGGTCACGCTGGTCAGGTAGTCCACGGCAAAGTGCACGCCCTTGGCGTCCCGGCCGGGCACGTTCAGGTCGCGGGGCTTTTTGGCGCCGCAGCACAGCACCACGGCATCAAAATCTGCCAGCAGCTGCTCGGCGGGCACGGCACCGCCCACATCCATGCCGGTGCGGAACACAACACCCTCGGCCTGCATCAGCCGGACCCGGCGCTCGATGACTGCCTTGTCCAGCTTCATGTTGGGGATGCCGTACATCAGCAGGCCTCCCACACGGTCGGCACGCTCAAACACCGTAACGGCGTGACCGCGTTTGTTCAGGTACTCGGCCACCGAAAGTCCCGCAGGGCCGCTGCCCACCACGGCAACGCTCTTGCCGGTGCGAGTCGGCGGCGGGGTGGCGGTCAGCCAGTTCTTGGCGTAGGCCGTCTCAATGATAGCGTGCTCGTTTTCACGCACGGTGACGCTGTTTCCGGTCACATCCCCGCAGGTGCAGGCGGCCTCACACAGGGCGGGGCATACCCGGCTGGTAAACTCCGGGAAGCGGTTGGTGGCCATCAGGCGGTGGAGCGCCAGCTCCCACTTGCCATGGTACACCAGATCGTTCCACTCCGGGATGAGGTTATTCAGCGGACAGCCGGAGGCCATGCCGCCGATCATCATGCCCGCCTGACAGAAGGGCACGCCGCAGTCCATGCAGCGGGCGGCCTGCGTCTGCTGCTGCTCCCGCGAGAGCCAGATGTGGAACTCGTCAAAATTATCAAGGCGCTCCAGCGGCGCAACGTCCGTGCTGGTCTTGCGCGCATAATCCATAAATCCTGTTGTCTTACCCATGCTGCTGCCCCTCCTTACTTATGCTTCTGCACTGCATAGAATGCTTCGATCTGTGCCTGCTCGCCGTCCAGACCACGCTCCTCTACCGAGGCGATGACCCGCAGCATGCGGTCGTAATCGTAAGGCAGCACCTTTTTGAATTTGGGCAGGAACGCACTGAAATTATCCAAAATCTCTTTGCCGCGCGGAGAGCCGGTGGCCTCCACATGGGCACGGATCAGTTCCTTCAGGGTAGCAACATCGTACTTGTGCTCCACCGGCTCAAGGCTGACAGTCTCCTTGTTCACGCGCTGGTAGAAGTCCCAGTTCTCGTCCAGCACATAGGCAATGCCGCCGGTCATACCGGCTGCAAAGTTCTTGCCGGTCTGGCCCAGCACCACCACGGTGCCGCCGGTCATGTACTCACAGCCGTGGTCGCCCACGCCCTCCACAACGGCGGTAGCGCCGCTGTTGCGCACGCAGAAGCGCTCACCGGCCACGCCGGAGATGAACGCCTTGCCGCTGGTAGCGCCGTACAGCGCCACATTGCCGGTGATGATGTTTTCCTCGGGCTTGAAGTCGATGCCCTGCGGCGGGCGCACGACGATCTTGCCGCCGGAAAGACCCTTGCCCATGTAGTCGTTGCAGTCGCCCACCAGCTCCAGCGTCAGGCCGCTCGGGATAAAGGCACCGAAGCTCTGGCCGCCTGCACCGGTGCAGTGCACGGTGTACACATCATCCGGCAGGTCGTTGCCGTACTTGCGGGTGATCTCGCTGCCAAAGATGGCACCAAAGGCGCGGTCCACGTTGGAAACATTCAGGCTGACGTTCTGGGGAGCCTTGCTGCCCAGCTTGAACTTCTTCATCAGCACCTTCATATCCAGCGTGTTTTCCAGATGGAAGTCGTAGCTGTCCTCCTTGATGAAGTGGACGTTGCTGTTTGCAATGGCGGGGTTGTGCAGGATGCAGTCCAGATCCAGCTCCGCGGCGCGGCTGCCCGGAGCGGCGGGCTTGACCCGCAGCAGGTCGGTGCGGCCCACCAGCTCGTCCACGGTGCGCACGCCCAGCTTTGCCATGTACTCCCGCAGCTCCTCGGCTACAAAGGTGAGGTAGTTGATGATGTACTCCGGCTTGCCGCGGAAGTTCTTGCGCAGCTCGGGGTTCTGGGTGCAGATGCCCATGGGGCAGGTGTCCAGATTGCACACACGCATCATCACGCAGCCCTCGGCCATCAGCAGGGTAGTGCCGAAGCCGAACTCCTCTGCGCCCAGCATACAGCTGATGGCCACATCCCGGCCGGACAGCAGCTTGGAGTCGCTCTCAATGCGCACGCGGGTGCGCAGACCGTTCAGGATCAGGGTCTGGTGGGTCTCGGCGATGCCCAGTTCCCAAGGCAAACCGGCGTGCTTGATGGAGGTACGGGGCGCAGCACCGGTGCCGCCGTCATAGCCGGACACCAGAATGACCTGTGCGCCGCCCTTGGCAACACCGGCGGCAATGGTGCCTACACCGGCCTCGCTGACCAGCTTGACGTTGATGTTGGCATTGCGGTTGGCGTTTTTCAGATCGTAGATCAGTTCTGCCAGATCCTCGATGGAGTAGATATCGTGGTGGGGCGGGGGAGAGATCAGGCCCACGCCGGTGGTGCTGTGGCGGGTCTTGGCGATCCACGGGTACACCTTGGCACCGGGCAGGTTGCCGCCCTCGCCGGGCTTTGCGCCCTGTGCCAGTTTGATCTGGATCTCCTCGGCGCTTACCAGATACTTGCTGGTCACGCCAAAGCGGGCAGAGGCTACCTGCTTGATCTTGGAGTTGCTCTCGCTATGGTAGCGCTCCTCGGGCTCGCCGCCCTCACCGGTATTGCTGCGCCCGCCCAGACGGTTCAACGCGATGGCAATGGTCTCGTGTGCCTCGCTGCTCAGTGCGCCGTAGCTCATGGCAGCGCCCTTGAACCGCTTAACGATGCTGGAGACCGGCTCTACCTCTTCCAGCGGGATGCCGCCGTCTGCGGCGTAGTTGAAGTCCAGCAGGCTGCGCAGATGGACGCCCTCGGCACCCATGTTGTCCACCGTCTGGGTGAACTGCTTGAAGGTGTCGTAATCGCCGGTGCGGCAGGCCTTCTGGAACAGGTGGATGGTCTGGGGATTGAACAGGTGCTCTTCCTTGCCGCTGCGGAACTTGTGGGCACCGCTGTCGGCCAGCTCCATGTTGATGTCCAGTCCCAGCGGGTCAAAGGCGGCGTTGTGCTGCGCCTCCACATCGGCCTGAATGTCTGCCATGTTCACACCGCCCACACGGCTCACCGTGCCGGTAAAGTATTTGTCGATGACCTCCTTCGAGATGCCCACAGCCTCAAAGATCTGGCTGCTCTGGTAGCTCTGGATGGTGGAAATGCCCATCTTGGAGGCGATCTTCACGATGCCGCTGAGGATGGCGTTGTCGTAGTCCTGCACGGCGGCGTAGTAGTCCTTGTCCAGCAACCCTTCGTCGATCAGCTGTCCGATGGTCTCGTGTGCCAGATAGGGGTTGATGGCGCAGGCACCGTAGCCCAGCAGGGTGGCAAAGTGGTGCACTTCCCGGGGCTCGGCGCTCTCCAGGATCAGTGCCAGTGCAGTGCTCTTTTTGGTGCGGATGAGGTACTGGGACACTGCCGACACCGCCAGCAGACTGGGGATGGTCACATGGTATTCATCCACGTCACGGTCAGACAGGATGATGATGTTTGCACCCTCCTTGTAGGCACGGTCTACTTCCAGGAATACCCGGTCGATGGCCTTTTCCAGACTGGTGTTCTTGTAGTAGTTGATGGACACCGTAGCCACCTTGAAGCCCGGCACGTTCATGTACTTGATCTTCAACAGGTCGGTGTTGGTCAGGATGGGGTTGTGCACCTTGAGCACCTTGCAGTTCTCGGGCTTATCCTCCAGCAGGTTGCCGTGGGCACCGATGTAAACGCTGGTGGAGGTGACCACCTTTTCCCGGATGGCGTCAATGGGCGGGTTCGTCACCTGTGCAAACCGCTGCTTGAAGTAGTTGAACAGCGGGGGATGCTGGCTGCTGAGCACGGCCAGCGGGGTGTCGGTACCCATGGCACCGGAAGGCTCTGCGCCCGCCCGCGCCATGGAAAGGATCATGGTGTTCACGTCCTCGTACTTATAGCCGAACACCTTTTGCAGCCGGGTCAGCTGCTCGCCGGTGTAGCTTTCCACCTTCACGTTGGGAATCTTCAGTCCGCTCAGCTGCACCAGATTGCGGTCGATCCACTCGCCGTAGGGTTCGCGGCTGGCGTAAAGCTCCTTCAGCTTCTCGTCGTCCACCACTTCGCCCTTGACGGTATCTACCAGCAGCATCTTGCCGGGGCGCAGACGCTCCTTGACCAGAATATTCTCCGGGTCGCATTCCAGCACGCCCACCTCAGAGGACAGGATCATGCGGCCGTCCTTGGTGATGTAGTAGCGGCTGGGGCGCAGACCGTTGCGGTCCAGCACCGCGCCCATCACATCGCCGTCCGAGAACAGGATGGCGGCGGGGCCGTCCCACGGCTCCAGCATGGTGGCGTAGTACTGGTAGAAATCCCGCTTTTTCTGGCTGATGTTCTTGTTGTTCTCCCACGGCTCGGGGATGGTGATCATCACAGCCAGCGGCAGATCCATACCGTTCATCACCATGAACTCCAGCGCGTTATCCAGCATGGCGGAGTCCGAGCCGGAGGTGTTGATGATGGGCAGGATCTTGTTCATGTCGTCCTGCAGAATGGGGCTGGAGATGCTCTCCTCGCGCGCCAGCATGGCGTCGGTGTTGCCCTTGATGGTGTTGATCTCGCCGTTGTGCAGGATAAAGCGGTTGGGGTGTGCACGCATCCAGCTGGGGTTGGTGTTGGTAGAAAAGCGGCTGTGCACCATACCGATGGCAGATTCATAATCCGGGTCCTGCAGGTCGGCGTAGAAGCGGCGCAGGTCGTGCACAAGGAACATACCCTTGTACACGATGGTGCGGCTGGACAGGCTGGGCACATAGGTGCCGTTGCTGGCCTGCTCGAACACGCGGCGCAC
>CAKSWQ010000003.1 GCA_934512105.1 uncultured Faecalibacterium sp.
CTCTGTTACTGTCTCTGATTGTTCCGGCTGGTTCCGCTTCTGCGGATATGTGCTTTAATCTTGAAAATTGCTATAATGTATTCGAAATTTCTTTTTGACGCTCGATCGAGTATATTGGAATTTTATACTCAAAAAGCCATTTTGGACTTAAATTTTTCTGTGCCACACCTTCAGCTGCTTTCATACACTGCTGCTCAAAATAATCAGAGTTCAACAAATGAAACAGATAAGTTTTTAATACTTTGTCAGGTTCCTTTAAGCGAATACATGAAACGCGTTGGTTCAAAGTAGCTGGAAGAAATTTTTCCTCGAGTAATGCAGTTCGACCAACATTGCCGGTTAAAGAAATCAAGAGATCGTTCTGTTTTAATTCGTATTTTTTGACATTTTCATCATCGCATGGATAATATACAGGACTTTTATCTTCGATATATCCTTTTTGAACGTTCGATATACGAATAATTCTCACGCCTGACGTCGTATATTGGTTGCTTTTAAAGGCATAACCATTCAAGATGTCGCAAATCTCTCCCAACTTCGCCATCACACCATCTCCTCCAACTCTGCCAGACCCTTAGTGATCTCCATTTCCAGCTCATGCAGGTCGGCAAGGATTTCCGTGGTTGAGGGATACTCCACCGGCACATACTCGGTCTCTTTGTACTTATTGATGGATAAATCGTACCCATTGGCGGCAATTTCTTCTTTGGGCACAAAGAAGCTCTGCTCGGTGCGCTTGCGGTCAGTTTCGGCATCGAGGTTCTGGAACCGGGCGATGATGTCCGGGATGTCGTTTTCCTTCACCTCGGTGCGCTTGTCGTCCAGCGAGAAGCCGTCGGCTTTCATATCGTAGAACCACACCTTGTCGGTGCCGCCCGCGCCGGTCTTGGTAAACACCAGCACCGCCGTGGACACGCCTGCGTAGGGCTTGAACACGCCGGAGGGCATGGAAATGACCGCCCGCAGCTGGTGGTTTTCAATGAGTTCTTTTCGGATGCTCTGGTGCGCCTTGCTGGAACCGAACAGCACGCCGTCCGGCACGATGCAGGCGCAGCGTCCGCCGGTTTTGAGCATCCGCAGGAAGAGCGCAAGGAACAAAAGCTCCGTCTTTTTGGTGTTGGTGACGGCCTTCAGGTCGTCGTTGATGCTCTCGGCATCCACAGTGCCCTTGAACGGCGGGTTCGCAAGGCAGATGGTGTACTTGCTGCAAATGGAGTTTTGTTTCGACACGCTGTCCTTGTAGTCGATCTCCGGGTTCGTGATGGAGTGGAGCATCAGGTTCATGGCCGAAATGCGCAGCATGGTGCGGTCCATGTCAAAGCCCGTGAACATCGGGCCGGCAAAATGCTGCCACTGCTCCGGGGTCATGCTGTCCTCGTAGTGGGCGCGGAGGTACTGCGCGCTGGACACCAGAAAGCCCGCCGTGCCGCAGGCGGGGTCGCAGATGAAGTCGTCCGGCGTGGGCTGCACCAGCTCCACCATCATGTCGCGGATGTGTTTGGGCGTGCGGAACTGGCCGTTTTTTCCTGCAATTGCCAGCTTGTCCAGCATATACTCGTACAGGTCGCCCTGCATATCAAGGGCGGCGATGTCGTGGGTGTAAAGATCCTCCAGCCCGGTGATGATCTTTTGCAGCACCTGCGGCGTGGGAATGAGGAACATGGCATCGTCCATGTACCGCGCAAAGGCGGTGTTGCCCTCGTCCGGGCGGGTGGGGTCGTCCTCGATCTCCACCAGCTCGCCGTTTGTGTCAAAATCCGGCAGACGGCCATACTTCATCTTTTTGATGGCCGGGAACACCCGCTGCTGCATGGTCAGGAAAATCTCGCGGGAGTCCTTATCCTTGAAGCGGCTCCACCGCATGGACTGTCCTGCTTCGCTGGCCGGGAAGATGTGCTCCATCTTTTCGCCCGCCATGTTCTCAAAATCTTCGGTGGCAAGCTCTTTCTCGTCCAGCGACCGGATGAACATGAGATAGGTCAGCTGTTCAATGACGGTCAGCGGATTGGTGATGCCGCCTGCCCAGATGTCCGTCCAGATCTTGTCTACCTTATTTTTAATGGCTCCTGTTACCATGCGCTCCTCCTGAATGTTTGCTAATCGCAAACGCTTTGCATCTCGAATTTTTGGTGATAATATCACAATTTTATTATAGCAGTGTACGGTTGCATTTTCAATGTAGAGTGTTTAGCAGAAGAGCTTTCTTTATCGCAAGGCAAGAAACATTCAAACAGCATATTTGCGATATATCGACCCGGAACGTGTCCAGCAAAACATCTATTGGGATTGTTATAACGGCATCCGTTCTGCCTTGCAGCCCAAAAATGTGGATAGTCTGGCCGACACCTTTGAAGAAGTCGAAAAGCTCTACTACAAACTGCATTACACCAACTTCACCGAAAAGCAGAATGAACGCAACGCCAAAATCCGGCACACAGAACGAAACCGCTCCACCGAAGATTTGCTTGCCAGCAAGAAAACCTGCCCTGAAGAAAGCATCTATCAGCTTGGAACGCTGGAAAGTCACGCTTTTGCCTATGAACAAATCTCGGCCTGTTGCGACCGAAACTGTGAAATCTTTGGATTATACGAAAAACATCTTGCAGACAATTCCGAATAACGATACAATGGAAGTGGTCACTCAAACCAATGCCGTCAAGTCTCCGACTGACAGCCTGAAAGCCACAACACTGGTGTACACGGTGGAGGAAATTGCGCAGATGCTGGCCATCAGCCTGCGCTCTGCCTACAACCTGTGCAACAGCACTACCGAATTCCGTGTTCTGCGGGTAGGCGGAAGCATCCGCGTCCCGAAAGACAGTTTCGATGCGTGGCTCCGGGCAGCTTGAAAAAGGAGATAACGTATGGCATATATTACGAAACGCGGCAGCTCCTATGGCGTCCGCTATACTTACCAAGACGAGCAGGGCAAAAACTGCAACAAATGGGAAAGTTTTTCCACGAAAGAGGAGGCAACAAACCGCAAAAAACAAATCGAACACGAACTTGCAAACGGAACTTTTCTGATTCCGTCCACCATTACCGTCAAAGAATTTTTGATGGAGTGGCTTCCCAAGCAGTGCAACAAGCACAAATGGGCACCCTGCACCTATCAATCCAATCTGGGAACGGTCCAGAACCTCATTATTCCGTATATCGGCGATATGCAGATGCAAAAGCTCAAGCCTTACCATCTGGAGGACCTGTATGCCACTCTTGGCAAAACGCCCTGCGGCCAGTATCTTGAGGGCAAAAAGCAGGTTCTTTCGGAAAAGCAGAAGCAGCGTTTTCTCTCCGGCACGACCATCCACGAGGTGCATCGCCTGCTGCGGACAGCGTTCCAATACGCGGTGGAGTGGGGCATCCTCATCAAAAGCCCCGTTCCGGTGGACAGCCCTAAAAAATCGATTCAAGAGCGCGCCATCTGGGACGCGGACGAGATGTGGGCCGCACTTGCCAGCATGGAGGACCCGATCCTGCATCTGGCAGTCCATCTTACGCTGGTGGGCGCACTGCGTGAGGGCGAAGTCGCTGGCCTGACCCCGGAAGACCTTGATTTTGAGGGAGCAGACGGCACCGGCACGTTCCGCATCAACAAGTGTATGCAGCGTGTCCAAAAGATATCGCTGGCAAAAACGGGCAAGGACTGCATCTTGCAGGAATTTGAAGATAAGCGTGAGGGCAGTACCACAACGCTGGTGCTTAAAAAGACTAAAACTGCATCTTCCAACCGAACCATCTTCATGACGGCAGTGTTGAAAGAAGAACTGAAACACTGGCTAAAGCGTTTGGAAATGGACGAAGCCGTTGAGCCGGAACGCTACCGCAACAGCGGGATGCTCCTGCGCCTGCCCAACGGTCTGGCGGTAGAGCCGATCCTTATCCGCAAGAAGTTCATCAAGTGGCAGGACGAACACCCGGAATTCACCCGCATCGTGTTTCACGGCCTGCGGCATTCCAGCGCCACCTACCAGCTGATGATCTCCGGCGGTGATGTGAAAGCGGTACAAGGCACAACGGGCCACGCCAGTGCCAATCTGCTGGTCAACACCTATGCGCACATCCAGCAGGATTCCCGCAAGAAGCTGGGTAAAAGGTTCGAGGAGGGCTTCTACAAGCCGGGAACTATACCTGCGCAGACTGCCCCGGTTGAAGCAGAACCGACCATCTCCGTGTCGGCTCTGCTGGAGCTTCTGAAGGACGCAGACCCCTCTGTAAAAGCGCAGCTTCGCCTGGCTCTGCTGACCTGAATTGCAAAAAATAGCACGAATTGCAGAGTAATTCACGGACTTACTCCATCTGACACGAAAAATGCGGACCGTGCAAAAACCGTGCAGAGACCGTGCAAAGGGCGTACAAAAGGAAAATCCCACGAGGAATCTTACGATTCTTCGTGGGATTTTGGTGCGCTCGAGGGAACTCGAATCCCTGGCCCTCTGATTAAAAGAATCCAAGGTGCATCATTCGTCAAATTTCAAAAGTGCGAAGAAGCGTCAATTTAATCGAATCATCGTAAAATTCACATTTGCACACACTGCATTATTTGCATCCGGTGTAACGCCTTGCAACCGTTATCCATCTATTCAGGTGTGCAAAAAGTGTGCAAAAAGTGTGCAAAAATGTGCAGACGGGCAAAACAAAGCCCAATGGACAAATCAACCACCGGTTTTATGGCAGGGTTTAGGACATCCGAACAGACACCGTTTGATATAGAAATGAGGTTCACAATGAACAAACTACTTTCCTGCCGCTACAACACGGACACCAACTGGGTGGAAGCCCGGTTTGAAGACGGCACTGTCGTCGCCCTCGACTGCATCGCCGTGGAGGATGAGTACGGCAACACCCCGGAACAGCGGGCAGAGTTGGACTGGCTGCTCTACAACAAGCCCTTGGAGTATGCCCAGATGGTGCTGGGTGGAGGGATGGAGCGTTATCTGTCGCTTGGCTGTGACCACGGCAGACTGGAAGATTGACATTCCTGCCTGCCGGAGCAACAACGCAGGTGTTTCCTGCACAGCAGATGGAATCGTCTCATCTTATCCCCGCAAAGAGAAACAGAGCGTCCCCGGTGGGGAACGCCCTGCGTCTCTTGTGATATGTGGATTTTTCAGGGTGCGTTCGCAGGACGCACCCTGTTTTTATTTTGAGTCCTCACCAACTTTTTGAGCTTCAGCCCTCTGCTTCCTGAACCAGAATCGTCAGCTGCTTCTGAACGCTGTCATCTGCTGTGACGGTCAGATGAATTTCACCCGCAGCTTCTCCTGCACGGACCACCGCCATGCAGCAGCCGTCATAGGTCTCGCTTTCCGGGGTGTCGTAGCGCTCCTCGGAGCAGGGGTTTGCGCTGCCTACGGCTTCCAGAATGCCTGCACCCTCCAGCTCCACCTTCAGGGTGTGCTTGGTGTGCAGATCTGCGGTGCCATTTGCGTCCACGAATTGGATCATCACAAAGGCGGCATCCTCACCGTTGGCTTGCAGGGTCTTGCGGTCTGCCGTAAGGGTCAGCTGTGCATTCTGTGCGGTGCGCAGCGTGAACTCGCCGTCGCACACACCGCCGGTATAGCCCACAGCCTTCAGCTCGCCGGGAGCGTAGGGCACGCTGTAGGTGGCGGTAAAATCCACCACGGTGCGGCGACCCAGAGAAGCACCGTTCAGGAACAGTTCCACTTCCTCCGAGGCGGAGTACACATCCACCGAAGCCGTCTGTTCCTCAAAACCGGGCCATGTCCAACTGGAAAGGTTATCCTTGAACATCCAAGGGGTCTTGCTGGAGGTCTGACCGTTGTGCTCCATCCGCAGCACTGCCAGATAAGGTGCCTTCCGCAGACCGTAAACGATCTCCCGCAGATAGCTGATGGGGCGGCGGTTGCCCAGCAGATCCAGATCTCCAATATAGGCGGTGCGTTCCGGGTAAATGCTGCTGAAGTTGGCGCCGCCATCGTAATGGAAGATGCCGCAGCCTGCCTCCCCCAGATAATCGTAGCCAGCCCATGTGAAGTCGCCGATCATGTGAGGATTCTCCTCCACGATGCGCCACAGCCGCACGATATCTGCCGGGTAGGTCTCGGTGCCCAGCACTGTCTTGTACGGGTGCAGTTCATGTTCCAGCACGTGGCGTCCGGTAAGGTAGTTCAGACCGATCACATCGCAGGAATCCTCGCAGCCGGACAGCGCCTCGGTCAGCAGCGGATGGGTGGCAAAATAGTCGCCCTTTTCTCCGGACATCAGGCTCATAAAGCTGTTCAGGGCATTGCTGCCGCCGCCATCGCCACCGGAGGGACCGGGCTGCACCGGGAACTTTCGCATCACGTCCCCCATGATCTCCCGCAGACGGTAACCGGCTGCCATGAGGCCGTTAAGGGCGTTGGTGGTGTAGCGGGTGGGGTCCAGCTCCCGGAAGGTGTTGCAGAGCCGACGGTTGGTCTCTGCTCCGCTTTCCGAGCCCGCCTCGGAGATTTCGTTGCCCACACAGTACAAAATAACACTGGGATGGTTGTAGTCCTTTGCCACCATCTTTTGAATGGTGGGCTTCCAGTCCTGCTCAAAGTACAGAGCATAGTCGTAGGGATTTTTCCGCACGTTCCATACATCGCTCAGCTCATCCATCACCAGCACACCGTACCGGTCGCAGGCATCCAGCAGCGCCCGCCCTGCCGGGTGATGGGAGGAGCGGATGGCGTTGAAGCCCGCTTCCTTCAGTTGACGGATGCGACGCTCCTCGGCATCGGGCAGGGTGGCTGCACCCAGAATGCCGTTGTCGTGGTGGATGCAGGCACCCCGCAGCTTGACGGTCTGCCCGTTGATGCGTACCCCATGCACTGCATCGATGCTCAGGGTACGGATGCCGAAGCTGGTCTCTTCCCGGTCCAGTTCTTCCTCGTCCTCCAGCACCTGCATGGTGCTGGTGTAGAGGTTGGGGTCCTCCGGGCTCCACAGAGTCGGGCTGTCCACGCAGTACCGGAAGGAAACGGTTCTGCTTTCGCCGGGCTGGAGCAGAAGGTTCTGCCGGTCGGTGAGCACTGCCGTGCCTTCCCGGCAGATGGTCTGCTGCAGGGTCACCCGTTCTGTAACGGTGCTGGCAGACTGCACTTGTGCCGTCACATCCAGCAGGGCAAAGCCCTCGCCCGCCTCCCGCGTGGTGATACGCACGGTATCCTGCGGCAGATAGACCTTGTTGCCCACCAGCAGCCGCACCGGGCGGTAGATGCCGCTGCCGGTATACCAGCGGCTGTTTGGTTCCAGACTGTTGTCTGCAATTACCTTCAGCAGGTTGTCGGCACCATATTTCAGGTAGGGACCCGCCTCCACGGTAAACTCCGCATAGCCGTTCACGTTCCGGGTCAGCAGCCAGCCGTTCAGGTAGACCAGCGCCGTCTGGTACACGCCCTCAAACACCAGCGACACCGGCTTGCCTTGCCACGCCTGGGGTGCGGTGAAATGCTTCTGAAAAATGTACTCGCCGCCGGGGTAAAAACCGGTCTGCGCACCGTTTTTCGTGTCCGGGGTGCGGGCTTCGTGGATCATGGCATCGTAGGGCAGATGCACGGTTTTGGTCTGGGTATTTCCCAGAAAGGAATTCATCCGGGAATTGCCATCGCCCTTTTCTACCGTCCAATCTGCGTTGAAATTCTGTCGAATCATGCCTGTGCCTCTTTCTGGTGTTCAGCGTCCCACTTCTTATTGGCCTTTTCCACATCAAGGAAAGCCAGCAGCACCGTGATAATGATGCCGATCACGAAGGGGAAGGTGATGTACAGGTTGAAGATCATCCGAATGGCGCTTTCGCTCTGGACCGTTGCGGTACCCACAAAGCCGCCCAGCTTCAGCAGCCAGCCCACAGCCGCAGTACCGATGCCGCCGCCGACCTTCACGCCCAGAGAGGAGCAGCTGTACATCATACCGTCCATGTGGATGCCGGTGGTGCGTGTGGTGTAGCCGCTGGCCTCAGCAATCAGGGCATTCAGAGAGCCACTGAGGGTACCTGCAAAGATGCCCTTGATGAACATGAACAGCAGGAACATGGAGAGATTCTTCTGCATGGCAAAGTAGATCATGGGAATGCCCAGCACGCTGCTGATGGCGTAGCCCCAGAAGTTGACCTTCTGCATACTGCCGGTCTTTTTGATGAGGACAGGCGCAATGGCCAGTGCGATGATAACGGGGAACATCTTCATCATGGAGAACTGACCCAGCAGGCTGCCATCGCCCCAGTAATAGGTGGCGCAGAACACACCGGCACCGGTGGTCAGGTTGCTCATGATATAGTACACGATGTAGATGGCAAGGATCATCAGGTAATACTTGTTGTGGACGAGGACCTTAGCGGTCTCGGCAAAGCCATGCTTTTTCTCCTCGGCAACTGCTTTGCCTTCCTCTGCGGCTTCGCTGGTGTTGTCGCTCAGTTCTTCCTCCGGCAGTTCTTTAACAGCAAGGCAGCTGATGGTGTTGACCACCAGACCAACGATTGCGAAGATCAGAGCCGTGGTACGCCAGCCTGCGGCACCGCTGCCGAACTTCTCCACCATGCCGGTAACGGCAAAGCCCATGAAGATGTTGGTGACGACTGCAAACATAAAACGGAAGGAGCCCAGCTGCACACGCTCATTGTTGTTCTTGGTGATCAGTGCCACCAGAGAGGAATAGGCAATGCCGTTGGCAGTGTAGAATACTGCGTTCAGTGCCGTGTACACAATGAAGAAGTAGATATACTGCATGGTTGTGCTGCCAGCCGGGATGGCAAATAACAAAAACAGGCAAAGGGAAACACCTACCTGACCAAACAGCATCCACGGACGTGCCTTGCCCAGCTTGGAGTGGGTGCGGTCAATCAGGGTGCCAAAGATCACATCGCTGATGCCGTCCAGAACCTTGGAGGCCAGCATCAAAGAGCCGATGATAGCGCTGTCCAGACCCAGCGTTCCGGTCAGATAAAGCAGTACAAAGCTGGAAACCAGACCATAGGAGCAGTTAGAGGCCAGATCGCCGGAACCGTAGGCCAGCTTCTGATACCATTTCAGATATTTTTTCTCTGTCGTTGCAGTAGCAGACATGGGGATTCTCCTTTCAAGACGTGCTGTATCATTCGCAGCGACAGAATGTGTCTGTCGCTTTACATTTTTTCAAAAGCACTCTATAATAAAGCCATCGGCCGCACAGCTTTTACAGAATGTTTTTGTATTGTGCCTATATTTTAGCAATTCCGTTCACATTCCACAATGACAGCATCGTGTGCCGCATCTATCAAATTGTATCATATTCGCACATTACAGAAAAGGAGACGCTTTCATGAAACCAGATTCCACCAGCTATGAGAATATTTTGGAGGTTGAAAACTGGGGCAGTCAGCTCTCTACCTTCTACAAGATCATGTCCCCGGTGCAGATCACGCTGGAGTCCTGTACCGGTCTGGGAGAAACCGACCAATACAGCATTCAGATGTTCTCACCGAATGGCTGCTGGCTACATGAAAACTCTATGGACGCTTTGTTCCGTGCGCTCAGCTCCCGTCCGCTGCACCGTCATGATTATTTTGAGCTGATGCTGGTGCTGGAAGGGGAGGTCATCCAACAGATTGAGGAAAAAGAATACCCCTACCGTGCCGGGACCTGCTGTCTGGTGAACCGCAGCATCCTCCATAACGAACGCTTCATCGGCCCCGCCAAGCTCTGTTTTATTGGTCTGTCTGTAGATTTTGTCCGCAGCCTGACGGAATCTGCATCCCTTCAATTATTTGAAGCCGAGCGTCATCTGCCGGAAAATCCCGTTTTGCAGTTCATGCTGGCAAATCTGGGACAGGATCTCCGAAAGGAATATCAGGACCTTTTTCCCACACCGGAAAACACCGACAGCGTTCAACCCCTGACAACGCTCATCGCCCGCATGACCCACATCCTGCACGAACCCAGTGCCGCCGCCACCTATTATTTGAAAGGCGCACTTTGCGAACTGTTCGATTTTCTGTCGTCCGGGTTCTACGTCACCCCGGTGCACCTGAGCAGTAGCCCCGAAAGCCTGCTCTTTCTGCGCATCAGCCGTTTGCTGGAGGATACAGATGGCCGGCTGCCTCGCAGTGAACTGGCACGGCTTTTGAATTACAATGGCAGCTACCTCAATTCCATCGTCCAGCGTCGCACCGGTCTGTGCCTTTTTGATTACGGCATGACTTTCTGTTTCCAGAAAGCGGAACGGCTGCTGCGGGAAACAACACTTTCCGTCAGCGAGATCGCCCTACAACTCAAATTTACCAACCGCACCCACTTCTACGAACTGTTCCGGCAAAAGTACGGCATGACCCCGCAACAATGGCGCAAGATGCAGAAAAGCGCAGAGCACTCTGAATAAGGTGCTCTGCACTTTTTGTTTTATCTCAATTTCTCAAAACTGTTCCTGTCTAAATAGCATATCCCATACATAAGTCCTACTATCACCGCTTTACCACAATAAATTTTGCAAAACCATCTTGACGTGCCCTGCGATCCATGATACCCTTTATCGCAAATCCCACCAATTTTGTAGAAAAGTACAGAATGGCGAGGATTTATTCCCCATGAAGATTTTTGTCGCCCCGCAACACACCCGATTTGTTTTGCCGCCGTTTCACCCGACAAAATTTTTCGCCTGTCTTGCAAGGCGGTATTTTTCTTTTTGGGAGCTTGTACCTTGAATCCTTCATAAGCCGTCTGAACGAGATACCGTGCCATGACCTCACACTTTCTGTGGGCGAGCCGGACAACGCCGCTGCAAAACAGGGGCAGGAACTGCGTTCGGTGTGAACGGTGACCATGAGCAGGGGCTTTGCCTTTTCACACGTTTTGCTCTGCAAAATTTTCAACGTGCATTGCGGTTCGACTTCTGAAATTTTCAGTGTTGCACGGAAAGGGCGAAAGCAAGTATCGACCTGTGGCCACAAATTTTCAATGCTTGAAAAATTGCTGTCCACTCAGTCATCCTTGTTGGGGAGTGCCTTCCCCAAACCCTGCTTAAGCATTGCGCTGGTTTCAGCGCAAAAGCGGCGTGTCGCATTACATAGCCCTCTCCATCCCGGAGCGGGCATTTATCATTTTCACAGGAGGTCGAATATGGCTGAAATGAAAAGTCCGAACGTACACGCACGAGAGAACCGCAATGACACGCCGCGAAAACGAAAGACACACATCATCAAGGTCAGAGTGACCGCAGAGGAAAAACTGCGGATCGCATACGCCTGCAAAGAACTCCACCTCACCCAATCCGAACTCGTCCGCCGCGTCCTGTACGGCGTGAACGTCAAGCACACCGTTGTGGTGGCGCAGGGCGGCGAGGATGCACTGGCGGCGCTTGCCGCCTTGTCTGCCCAGTGCAGCAAGGTGGGCAGCAACCTCAACCAGCTTGCACGGCACTTCAACTCCGGCGGCAAAGACACCGAGCAGCTCCGGGCGCAAATTCTGGAGGAACTGTCCGCACTCACGAACTTTCGGCTGAAAGCCGAAGAAACGGTTGGTGAACTGTATGGCAACCATCAAACAATAATCCGGCTGCGCCGAATTGGCTGTAAAAAATCACTTCCGCGATTTTTTCTAATGTAAGCAGCCTGCGGCTGCAATCAGCATGACCTCGAAAAACTCTAACTACGCCGCCGCCGAAAGCTATCTCACCTTTCAGCACAACGAGTACACCGGTCTGCCCATTCTGGACGAGAAGGGCAGACCCAAGCTGCGGGATTCGTACCTGCTCGACACCCTTGAGTGCGGCGAATCCTCGTTCGCTATGGCCTGCCTGATCGCCAACCGTAAGTACGGCAAGAACGGCAGGCGGGAGGACGTGAAGACCCACCATATATGGCGATATCCGCCAAAGCGGATGCTAATATATCCGTGCGTAGCACGCACCGCTGGCCATACGAAGTATATCATCAGCTTCGACCCGAAGGACGCAGTAGAAAACGGCCTGACCATGGAGCGGGCGCAAGCCCTTGGCTTGCAGTTCTGCAAGGAAAATTTCCCCGGTCATCCCGCCATCGTCTGCACCCACCCGGATGGTCACAACAGTGCCGGGAACATCCACGTCCACATCGTCATCGGCAGCTTGCGTGTCCGCACCGTGGAACGGCAGCCCTTCATGGACAAGCCGTGCGACTGGGAAGCGGGCAAGAAGCACCGCTGCACCTCTGCCATGCTCCGGCACCTTCGTGTCGCTGTCATGGAGATGTGCGAGCAAGCCGACCTGAACCAGATCAATCTGCTGGAAGCCCAAGGCGACCATGTTTCCGAGCGGGAGTATTGGGCGCAGCGGCGCGGACAACGCCGCCTCGACCATGCCAACGCCAAACTTGCCGCCGAAGGGCAGCAGCCCACCCAGACCGTCTACCAGACCGAGCTGGACAAGCTGCGAAAGCAGATCTACGCTGTGCTGAACAAGACCACCACCTTCGAGGAATTTTCTGCATTGCTCATGCAGGAACACGGCATCGCCGTGAAGGAGAGCCGAGGCCGGTTGAGTTACTGCCCACCCGATCGGACAAAGTTCATCACCGCCAAGAAACTGAGCAAAAAGCTGGAAAAGGAGCAGGTGCTGACCGCCCTCTCCCAGAACATCCAGCTTGCCCCGACCATCCATCCTGTCAACGAACAGAAGCCGGATAAAATCAGGAAACTGGTTGACATTCAGGCTAAAGTGGCTGCGGGCAAGGGCATCGGCTACGAGCGTTGGGCAAAAAAGTTCAACCTCAAACACTGGTCGCAGACCTTGTGTCTCCTGCAGGAGAAGAAGCTGCTCAGCGAAGATGCCCTGCACCAGCGCATTGCCGAACTGCAAACCCAGCACGACGATGCACTGGCGGTGGTAAAAGACATGGATGCCCGCATGGTCTCCCTCAAGGAGCTGCGCGGGCATCTTGCGGTTTATCGGCAGTACAAGCCTCTTGCACAGAAGCTCCAGACGGTACGGAATCCCTCCAAGTTCAAGGAGCAGCACCGTGCAGAGCTTGCCGTGTACGAGGCTGCTTGCGCCTATTTCAAGGCCAACGGGCTCAGGACGCTGCCAGACCTCAAAAAGCTGGATGCCGAATACCAGACCCTTTCCTCGGAGAAAAACGGGTTCTACACCCGCTACAAGAAAGCGCAGATCGAACTGCGTGAACTCCGCACCGCACAACAGAACGTGGAAGCCTTCTTCCGCAAGGAAGAGCGCAGCCACGCCGTACCGCAGCAGGAGGTCAAATGAACAACACTCTGACGGATCGATGTGTGAATAAACCCAACCTCACCCACGCCCCTCACCGGGCTTCGTCCTTTCGCCTGTACCCCACCCATTGGGACGGAGGGTAGCACCTCTGTCTTTTCGGACGTAAAGAGCGCCATCTCGACCCGGCAGGCGGCGGAGCTGTACGGCTTCGCCGTAAACCGGAACGGTATGATGTGCTGTCCCTTCCACGGGGATAAACACCCCAGCATGAAGGTGGACAGCCGTTTCCACTGTTTCGCCTGTCAGGCGGATGGCGATGTGATCGATTTTGTCGGCAGACTTTTTCAACTTTCTCCCTACAAGGCTGTGGAAAAGTTGAAGGAGGACTTCGGCATGGCACTTGCCGACGGCAAGGTGCGGCTTGCTCCCCGCAGACCGCCCACCGTCCGGCAGCAGCTGCTGGACTATTACCGCTGTCTGCAGCGTTGGCGGGTCCGATACGCACCGCAGTCACCCACAGAAGAACTTCACCCCTGCTTCCTTGAAGCGATAAAGAACCTTGACATCGTTGAATATTATCTGGACTGTTCGGTGCTCCCGGACCCGCAGACCGAAAACGAGCTACGGAAGTATTGGGAGGGATTGCATGAGCGACTGGAAAAAGAGGAACGAAGATTGGCGTGATGAGGACGAACTGGAAGAAGAGGAAGAATGCGAATGCCCTTGGGTAGACAGTAAGGGCAAAGTGCGTGAAACCGCTTACTGCCAGTACCTTTTAGAGAAACACCCCATGATGTGCCTGAAACAGAAGCTGTTCGACCAGAACGGCGAGGTAGACGAGGACGCACTGCTCTACGAAGTCCACAGCGACCTCCGTGACTTTGTGCTCGACAACCTTGCCAAGAAGGAAAAGCAGGTTCTGGACGCACTCCGTATCGAAACCTATACCCCTGAATGGAAACCCCAGCTTGACCGCATCCATCTCCAGAACGGAACCTACTTTCTGGACGAACGGGGCTTTGTGCCGGAGAAGGAACTCTGCCTGAACCGGCTCCCCGTGGAATACCAGCCCGATGCCCCCGCACCGACCAAGTGGCTGGAATTTCTGGACGGTCTGCTCATCCCGGAGGATATTCTGACCTTGCAGGAATATCTCGGCTATCTTCTGATCCCGTCTACCAAGGCGCAGAAGATGCTGGTCATGACCGGCAAGGGCGGCGAGGGGAAGTCCCGCATCGGCTTGCTGCTGAAGAAGCTGTTCGGGGAAGCCTCTCACTCTGAATCCATCCTCCGCATCGAGACGAACCGCTTTGCCAGTGCAAATCTGGAGTACAAGCTGGTCATGGTCGATGACGACCTGAACATGGTGGCTTTACCCGAAACACGGAACATCAAGTCTATCGTCACCGCCGAAGACCGGTTGTGTATCGAGCGGAAGAACAAGCAGGCTGTCCAAGGCCTGCTGTACGTTCGTTTCATCTGCTTCGGCAATGGCAACCTTGTGGCTGCTCACGACGACAGCGACGGCTTCTGGCGCAGGCAGATCCTGATCACGGTAAAAGACCGTGACCCTGCCCGGGTGGATAACCCCTTCCTCATCGAAGAGTTGTCCGAGGAGCGTCCTGGCATCCTGCTGTGGATGCTGGAAGGGCTGCACCGTCTGCTGGCAAATCGCTATCAGTTTACCATCAGCGAGCGCTCCATCCAGAACCTCGAAGCAGCCATGGCGGACAGCGACAACCTGACCCAGTTCATGCAGGCAACGGCGTATGTCCGCTTCAAGCCCGACACCGAGGAACGCTCCACCTATCTCTACCGCGCCTACACCAAGTGGTGCGAGGATAATCTGGAATCGCCTGTTCCGCAAAAGAAGTTCAGCCAGTTCCTGCTGAAAAATGCGGGGAAGTATGGCCTGACCTTCTCCAAGCACATCGAGGGAAAGTACCGCGGCTTCCGGGGCGTATGCGTCCACCCCGCCTTTGCCGCCGCTTAAAAACACACGAAAAGTGAAATTCTCGCGCCCTACGCGCCCCAAATCAGCGGTTTCAACCTGTTATCGCTGTTTTCTCCGGGCGCGTATCTGCCCCTTCCGGGCGGATGTGGGGCGGAAATACGCCCTTCGGGGCGCGAGATACACCAAGACGCGCCCCAAGAGGGCGCGTACAATCCATCCATGCGACCTGTAAAACCAACATAGAAAGGTACTTTTGTGTAGTTTGGGGCGCGTGGGGCGCGTAAATTCAAGTTCTTCGCAATTTTTCTTTTAGCCGGAGCTTCGGGTCAGGAGCTTCGGCCTTTCCATATTACCGACCCATCATGGCGACAGCTCAACGAGGGCTGCGCCGGGTCAGGTGAAGTGAAAAGGAGACTTGCCTATGAAGAATATTTCCCAAAACTTAACCAAACTGACCCGCGAGGACTTGAAAGCCGCACCCGAATCCCGTACAATGGAATTGTCCCCAAACCCTGCCGTAGAACCTTCTGACCAGACACGCACAACCATCCGACACGCCCCGCTCGTTTACCGGGTGGAGGAAATCGCCCAACTGTTGGCGATCTCCAACCGTGCTGCGTACAATCTGTGCAACACCACGAAAGACTTCAAGGTGATCCGCCTCGGTACCAGCATCCGGGTAAGCAAGCAGAGCTTTGACGATTGGTTTGCAGCGGTCTGAGGGAGGGAACATCTATGGCATCTATTCTCAGGCGCGGAGATTCCTACTCCGTTCGTTTCAAATACAAAGACCATGCTGGCCGGATCTGTGAAGGCTGGGAGAGCTTCAAAACCAAGAAGGAAGCGCAAGACCGCAAGATCTCAGTAGAAAAAGAGCTGCTCGACGGCACGTTCCTCATTCCTGACGCAATGACAGTGGAGGAAATGCTGTACAAGTGGCTCCCCATCCAGTCAAGCAAGCACAAGTGGGCACCCAAAACCTACACCCACACGGTAGCCATGATCCAGAATCTTGTCGTGCCTTACCTCGGCAAGAAGCAGATTCAGAAGGTTCAGACGTATGACCTTGAACAGTTCTACGCCACTTTGAGCCGGACACCGCGCGGACTGTATAAGCAGGGTGTCAAGCAAACGCTCACCGACAAACAGAAGCGGCAGTTTCTGACGGGTGCTTCCATCCGGGAAGTCCATGCCATGCTCAAGACTGCTTTTTCCTATGCCGTTGAGTGGGGTCTGCTCCTCAAGTCACCGATTCCGAGAGAAGCCCCGAAATCGACCTCGGAAGAACGTGCCATCTGGGACGAAAAGACCATGCTTGCTGCGTTGCAGACCATGACCGACCCCACGCTCCACCTTGCTGTTCATCTGAGCATGATCCTCTCGCTGCGTGTCGGAGAGATCCTTGGCTTGCAGCCGGGAGACATCGACTTCGATGCAGCGGATGGACGCGGAACCATCACGGTCGGCAGGAGCTTGCAGCGTACCGAAAAGGCTGCACTGGAAAAGACCGACCCGAACCAGATCTACCACATCTTCCCCGACCAGCGTGAGGGCAGCAGCTCCGCACTGGTGCTGAAGAAGCCGAAAACCAAGAAATCCAGCCGTACCCTTTATCTGACGAGACCCTTGAAGGAAGAGTTGCTGGCTTGGCTGGAAAAGCTCCGGCAGGACGAGCTTGCCATGGATGGCAGGTATCGCAACTGCGGTCAGTTGTTCCGTCTGCCGAACGGCTTACCTGTTGCACCGGAAGCCCTTTCTAAATGGTACCGTGCATGGCGCGCGGAGCACTCGGAGTTTGAAAAGATCGTATTCCACGGTCTGCGCCACTCCAGTGCCACTTACCAGTTGATCGAATCCGGCGGCAACATCAAGGCCGTGCAGGGCAATACAGGCCATGCGACCACCGGCATCCTGATGGACACCTACGCCCACACGCAGGACAAGCCCCGGTTGGAGCTGGCTGAGAAGCTGGAAGCAGACTTCTATTCGCAGGACATCGGCTCCCCCAAATCCGGCTCTGTGCCGGTAAAAGAAAATCTGCCGGACAGCATCCAGATCACCCCGGAAGGGATGCTGAAAGTTGTCCGGCAGATGAACCCCGAGCAGCGGCGTGAGTTTACCCGCCTGCTGTTCGCCTGAAAAAAGTATGGAAAAAACGCTCACGATGCACAGAATGCAGACAATGCAAGGAAAAACACGGCTTTCCCGCCGGTGTGCAAAAAGTGTGCAAAAGTGTGCAGAGCCCCAGAAAAAGGAAAATCCCACGAGGAATCTTACGATTCTTCGTGGGATTTTGGTGCGCTCGAGGGAACTCGAATCCCTGGCCCTCTGATTAAAAGTCAGATGCTCTACCGGCTGAGCTACGAGCGCATATTCCGCAGTAAAACAATACTGCCGAATAATATTACCACAATTGGCTGCAAAAAGCAAGAGCAGCGCTCAAAAAAGCAGAAATTTCAGTATAATACAAAAATCACTCAAAAAAGCTCTGCGCCCGGCGCTGCAGCAGCTCCACCAGCAGGCCGGTATAGATGCTGACCATCGAGGGCGTCTCGCCCAGTTCCATGGCCTTGCGCTGGGGCAGGTCGGCTAAGCGTCCCTTGTACAGGCACTTCAGCTGGGGCAGCTGGGCGTAGTCGTTGGGGTGCATCAGGGTGCTGTCCTTGGGCAGCGCCAGTGCGCCGCTCTTTTCCAACACTTCGCTGACGAATTGGGAGCAGAAATAATGGTGGCGGCGCCGCCAGCGGATATGCAGCCCGCACAAGATCAGCCCCAGCGTGTTGAAGCTGTACTCCTCGCTGTGGCGCATGAACTCCTCGGCACGGTGCAGGGCACGGAAATAGGCCTCGTCGGATACCTCCAGCGCGTACAGCGCACAGGGGGCGTTGTCCCGCAGACGGAAAACACCCTTGTTCAGGTATTCCTTGCTGGGACCTGCCGGGAACATGGTGTAGCCGTTTTTGCGGGTGGAGCTGTACAGGCAGTTCAGCTTTGCATCAAACGCCATGGAGGCGTGGGTATAGCTGGCTCCGGTGGCGGCATAGACCAGTTTGGACAGCAGCGTGCCGGAGCGGGTGAGCAGAATGTAGATGGTTTTCATGGCAGTTTCCCTTATGTCAGCCCCCGGCAAAGGGGGAAAAGTATCATCTATATACGGAACAAGTATAGCATAAGTAAAGTTCCTTTACCACTAAAACGTTTCTTCTGACCAAAATATTGCAAAAAAGGGCAAAAACAGCAGCCCAAAGCTGTTTTCAGGGCTCTGGGCTGCTGTTTCTCACAAGTTTTTCAAGCCGTCAGCGGCACCTTACTACAGGGGCCGCTCTGTTTAGCCGTACAAAAATCGCTCTCCCCGGAACTCAGTGCTTTGTCGCCGACCACCCGTGGCAGTACCGGAGCGACTCTCCCTCGTCCACAGTCCATGTGCCGGACTTGTATCCGCAGGAACCGCAGACCTGGTAATACGTAACATTCCGATGATAGATTTCGTCCGTCCCGTGGGGATAATGGATGCATTTCTCTTCATACGGTCCGGTCTCAAACGTCTCTTTTTTTTGGGTTACGCAAGGCATTTTCCCACAAGCGTCGCACTCACTGCTCCTGGCAGGAACCGGCTCTGCCTCCTCCAAGGCCTCCTCAGACGTGGAAGCCGCCGTTTCTTCCAAATGGTCATCGTCATAGCGTTCTGCATCCGCAAAGCCCACCAGGCAAAGGGTCAGGGCCAAAACCATGGCCAGCAGGATCGGGACGATCTTTTTCATGGAAAAGCACTTCCTTTCTTTCGGTACGTTGGTTTCTGTTTCTCGGAGAGTCCTCTCTAGCTTTATTATATCATACCGCCATTATTTTTCCAACTATCATCTTATTTTTTGTGCTTATTTACATTTTCTCAGTCTTGCGCCAAAGAGCTGCCTGCTGTGGTTTTTGCCCCGCCGGGGCCGGGGGTCCCACCTTGCATCCCGGTTTGTCAAGCTTTTATCAAAATGTCGGTTTTCTCCCTTCCCGCCTTATTTTTCATGGTCTGCATCCCTGCCGGGCTTCGTGAAATTACTTTATGCGGGAAAGCTTGTTTATGAAATTTGTTTCTTTTTTGCAAACAGAACCTTCCATTTATTGCTTTTGGAAAGCTTTTGTGTATAATGATAGACAGGAGAATTTGCATTGCATCGTTCTGTGCTGTCTCCCCCTATGCGGTGTCCGTACCATAAATGGCGCTGCATCTCCTACACAGAGTTATGTAAGGATCAAACGAAAGTAGAGGTACGCAAATATGGCAAAGTTGGATCTTACCAAGTATGGCATTACCGGCACGACTGAAGTCGTGCACAACCCCTCCTACGAGCAGCTGTTCGCCGAGGAGACCAAGCCCGAGCTGGAAGGCTATGAGAAGGGTCAGGTCAGCGAGCTGGGTGCTGTGAACGTGATGACCGGTATCTACACCGGCCGTTCTCCCAAGGATAAGTTCATCGTGATGGACGAGAACTCCAAGGACACCGTGTGGTGGACCAGCGATGAGTACAAGAACGACAACCACCCCGCTTCTCAGGAGGCTTGGAAGGCTGTCAAGGAGATCGCTCAGAAGGAGCTGTCCAACAAGCGCCTGTACGTCGTGGATGCTTTCTGCGGCGCCAACAAGGATACCCGCATGGCAGTGCGTTTCATCGTGGAAGTGGCCTGGCAGGCACACTTCGTCACCAATATGTTCATCCGTCCCACCGCTGAGGAGCTGGAGAACTTCGAGCCTGATTTCGTTGTTTACAACGCTTCCAAGGCTAAGGTCGAGAACTACAAGGAGCTGGGCCTGAACTCCGAGACTGCTGTGCTGTTCAACATCACCAGCAAGGAGCAGGTCATCGTCAACACCTGGTACGGCGGCGAGATGAAGAAGGGCATGTTCTCCATGATGAACTACTTCCTGCCGCTGAAGGGCATGGCTTCCATGCACTGCTCTGCCAACACCGACCTGAACGGCGAGAACACCGCCATCTTCTTCGGTCTGTCCGGCACCGGCAAGACCACCCTGTCCACCGATCCCAAGCGTCTGCTGATCGGCGATGACGAGCACGGCTGGGACGACAACGGCGTGTTCAACTTCGAGGGCGGCTGCTACGCAAAGGTCATCAACCTGGATAAGGACTCCGAGCCCGATATCTACAACGCCATCAAGCGCAACGCTCTGCTGGAGAACGTCACTCTGGATGCCGAGGGCCACATCGACTTCGCTGACAAGTCTGTCACCGAGAACACCCGTGTGTCCTACCCCATCAACCACATCCAGAACATCGTGCGTCCCGTTTCTTCTGCTCCCGCAGCAAAGAACGTGATCTTCCTGTCTGCTGACGCCTTCGGCGTTCTGCCCCCGGTCTCCATCCTGACCCCGGAGCAGACCCAGTACTACTTCCTGTCCGGCTTTACCGCAAAGCTGGCAGGCACCGAGCGCGGCATCACCGAGCCCACCCCCACCTTCTCCGCTTGCTTCGGTCAGGCTTTCCTGGAGCTGCACCCCACCAAGTACGCTGAGGAGCTGGTCAAGAAGATGAAGGCCAGCGGCGCAAAGGCTTATCTGGTCAACACCGGCTGGAACGGCACCGGCAAGCGCATCTCCATCAAGGATACCCGCGGCATCATCGACGCTATCCTGAGCGGTGCCATCAACGAGGCTCCCACCAAGAAGATCCCCTACTTCGACTTTGAGGTCCCCACCGCTCTGCCCGGTGTTGACCCCGCCATCCTCGACCCCCGCGACACCTACGCAGATGCCGCTCAGTGGGAAGAGAAGGCAAAGGATCTGGCCGGCCGCTTCGTGAAGAACTTCGCCAAGTACGAGGGCAACGAGCACGGCAAGGCTCTGGTCTCCGCAGGCCCCCAGCTGTAAGCTGAAGCCCGCATTTTTCTTCTGAACTCCATATAAAATAAGCGCCCGCCCCGTGGTTCTGCTGGAACCATCGGGCGGGCGCTTTGTTGTTACGGAATCATTCAGCCCAGCAGCTCCAGCACACCGGCCTTGGGGCGGGCACCCACGGCCTGACGCACCAGCTTGCCCTGCTCGAACACCAGCAGGGTGGGGATGCTCATCACCCCGAACTGTGCCGCCAAGTCCGGCTGCTCGTCCACGTTCACCTTGCCCACCTTTACATCGGTGCGCTCCTCGGCCACCTCGTCCACCACGGGGCTCAGCATCCGGCAGGGGCCGCACCAGCTGGCCCAGAAGTCCAGCAGAACCGGCTTTTCGCTGTGGAGCACTTCCTGTGCAAAGTTTTCCTTGGTAATGTTGATGACTGCCATATTGTTTCCCTCCTGAATGGGTGTTGTGTTTTTACTGACAGCATCAGTATACCCCATACGCCGCCCGCTTTTCCGTGACCGGGTCACGCAGGCGCAAAAAAGCCCGGAGCAGGAAGAAAAAAGACTGCTCCGGGCGGGGGATGGTTCAGCTATTGCAGGGGCGCGGCATCAGATGCTCTGCATGGCATTCTTGCCTGCCACATAGCCGTAGTACATGGCCATGGAGTGGCTCACGCCCTTCAGGCCGATGGGGTACTCGGTGGCAAAGCGGTTGCCCTGCACGTTGCCTGCCACATACAGACCGGGGATGACGTTGCGGTCGGCATCGAAGGTGTGGCAGTTCTCGTCGCTTTCCAGACCGCCGATGCACACCAGCAGCAGTGCGGTGGTGAACTTGTCGGCATAGAAGGGGCCGTTCTCCAGTGCCCACATACGGGATGCGGGCTTGTGGAAGTCCTCATCGTAGCCGTCCTTGGCCAGCTGGTTGTAGCGCTGGATGGACTCCAGTGCAGTCTGCTGTGCAGCGGTGTCGTCCGGGTAGATCTTGGCGACCAGCTCTTCCAGCGTGTCGGCCTTGACAGCGCGGCCATCGGCTACGGCAGCTTCCAGCTGATAGGGGCTCTTGTAGTTGCGGTAGGTCGGGTTGTTCTTGGGGCCGTCTGCCTCGCTGGCGTAGTCCTCGTAGTAGCAGGCACCACCGTGGGCTGCCGGCATATAGGGCAGCTGCTCGGGCCAGTTGGCGTCAAAGATCTGCCAGCTCTCGCGGTTCTTCTGCAGCTCGACCTGATTTTCCAACTGCTGGCCGGGCAGATCCTCGTTCATGAAGCGCTTGCCGTTCATGTCCAGATTCAGGAAACCTGCATTGCCCATAACGCCGACGCCGCTCAGGTCTGCACCGCCGCCCATGTGATGGATCATGGGTGCGTGGCTCTGCTGCACCTGTGCACCAGCCCACATACCCAGCTGGATGCCATCGCCCTGATTGGTAAAGTTGCCCTCTACGTCCACATTAGTAAACAGGCACTGGATGTTGTTCTCGATGACCTCCGGGCAGAAATGCTGCAGCATTTTGGTGTTCTGGGAATAATCGCCGGTGGACAGGATGACGCCCTTGGCAGCATTGCACTTGATGTACTCACCGGTAGCGGCATCGCGGGCATACAGACCTACGCAGCGGCCGTCCTCCATGATCAGCTTTTCCACAAAGCAGCCATAGAAGGTGTCCACGTTGCCGGTATCCACAGCCTTCTGCATATTGGCATTGACGGTGACGGACTGGTTGGGCAAAAACTCTACAGAGGTGGGGTAGCAGGGGAAGCGCTCCTGCGTCCAGTCGTAGTGCTCGGGCAGCGGGTAGAAGATTGGAATCAGGAAGTTGTTTGCGTTTTCATCAGGGATGGCGCTGCGGGTGGTCTCGGCGTAGTACAGATCCGGATTTGCTTCTACCCACCAGTCAAAGGTCTCGCCGATGTTGTGCGCCCACTTGCTCATGATGGAGCGCTTGCAGCGGTAGGTGCTTTCCACCATGTGAGAATCAATGATCTCGTCGATCTGCTCGCGGGTCCATGTGTTGCGGCCCCACTTGGCCTGCACATTGCCGTTGATGACGGCATACTCGCCGCTGCGGCACTGGGGGCCGTCAGCCTTTTCAAAGGCAGCCACCTTGCCGCCGTCCTCGGCGATGCTGCGCACGGCTGCCACACCGGCAATGCCGCAGCCCACCACGGCCACATCCACATCCACCGTCTTGGTGACCTTGCTCTCGTCGATCTCGGGAGCCACGCCCAGCCAGTCGTTCTCCGAAGCAGCGGCGGCATTCCCGTCCTCGGTCTTTACGCCCATGGCCTGCTCGATGCAGCTGGCGGCAGCCTTTTTGACAGCGTTGGTGGTGACGGTAGCGCCGGAGATGTTGTCGATCTCGGCATTCTGGGCGGTCATCAGTGCCTCCTGCAGGGTGGGAGCAGCCACGCCGCCGATGCTCTCGGTCTCGTTGGAAGCGTCCACCACCACATCGGTGATGGCGGTGGCGCTGAAGGTCATGGTGACCTTCACCTCACCGATGCCGGTGGCAGTGCCGGTGTAGGTGCCGGGGGTGTAAATCGCATCACCGGAAGCGGCGGTGCTGGAAGAAGCTGCGGAGTTGCAGGCAGCCAGAGCGCCTGCGGTGACGCCGCTCATGGCGGCGGCTGCGGCAACTTTCAGAAAGCCCTTACGAGAGATCTTTTCCATCTTGTTTCTCCTTTTTTATGTTCCTTCTTTTTCGTGTGTGCGGGATTTTTTGTCCCTGCCCTCAGATAGTATAAAATATAACGAACCAAAAGAGAAACAAAAGATTTTTGCAAGCGTGATAAAAAACGTTTATAACTTCGGCGTTCTATGGTATACTGATGCTATAAACCAGAGAAGGGAGAAGCCCAAGCCATGAACGACCACCAGCTGCTGTGTTTTTTGACCGTGCAGCGCACGCTGAACTTCACCGCCGCCGCAAAGGAGCTGTACTGCACCCAGCCTGCACTCAGCTACCAGATCCGCACACTTGAAAAGGAGCTGGATCTGACCCTGTTCGAGCGCAGCACCACCCGGGTGGTGCTGACGGCGGCTGGCCGTGCCTTTGTGCCCCATGCAGAGCAGCTGTACCGGGGCATCCTGAACGCCCGCACCGTGCTGAAGGGCTTTTCCACCGGGCACACCCTTACCCTGCGCCTGCCGCCGGTGCTACTGCAACGCGACCCCATCTACCCGGTACTGATGGAGCAGCTGCACGCCGCGCTGCCCGGGTACGAGTTCCGGGTGGACACCGCCTCGCCGCGGATGAACGCCCATCTGATGCTCTGCACCGAGGCGGACGCCGCTGTAGTCCTGCCCTTCGGGGCGGCGCAGCCGGAGGTGGAGCGCACCCCCATCATGCACAACACCTTTTATCTGGCGCTTGCGCCGGAACATCCGCTCTACCGCTGCGAGAGCCTGCAATTGGCCGACCTTGCGGGGCAGCGGGTATACTACGAGCCGCTGTATCAGGAGATCGTGGATTATGCAAGTGTCCAGCCCGGAATGCCGTTTTCCACCATGGAATGGCGCAGCGTGGAAAACTATGCCCATGTCTACACCGAGCTGCTGGCCGGGCGCGGGATGTTTTTGTTCCCCATGCGGTACCCCGCCTACCCGGCAGCGTGGTACCGGGAGGTACCTCTGTCCCTGCCGGACACTGTTCTGCTGACTTTGCGGGACGACCCCCGCCCGGAGATCACCACCCTGCGCCGGGTGTTCACCGAGGTTTACGGGGAGCGGATCAAAGCGTTGCTTTCATAACAAAAACGGAACGTCTGCGGGCGTTCCGTTTTTTCAGGACATAAAACAGCCGCTCCGGGCGCACCCGGAGCGGCTGTTTTTGAAGGAGGTAACGAGGTAAATGAATAAGGATCTCCCAACGCTTATCCCGGGGTGCAGGCCCCTGACAGGCACTTAGGCAAAGAAGGAAATAACAAGTGCCACAAGGAAGCCCACGCCGCCGACCAGCGTTTCCATGATGGTCCAGGTCTTGAGGGTGGTCTTTTCGTCCATGCCCACAAGGCTCTTCACCAGCCAGAAGCCGGAGTCGTTGAAGTGGGAGCAGACGGTGGAGCCGCCTGCAATGGCAGCGGTGACACAGGCGAGGTACAGCGGGCTCAGCTCGCTGATGCCGGGCATGGCGGAGATGATGCCTGCTGCCATGGTCATAGCCACGGTAGAGGAACCGACCGAGATACGCACCAGAGCAGCCACGATGAAGGCCACCAGCACCAGCGGCAGGCTGGCGTTTGCCACAGCGTTGCCGATGACATCGCCCAGACCGGAGTTCTGCAGCATGTAGCGCAGCACGCCGCCGCAGGCGGTGACCAGCAGGATCATGCCGGTAGGCTCCAGAGACTTGGTCATGATCTTTTCCAGCTGGGCGTTGTTATAGCCGTGACGGGTGCCCAGCAGGTACATAGCAGCGATGGTAGCCAGCAGCAGAGCCATGAAGGGCTCGCCGAGGAAGGCCAGAACGGGCTGGATGCCAGCCAGTGCGGGCACCACCTTTGCCACAGAGTTTGCGATGATGAGCAGCAGCGGGATCATGATGATGCCCACGATGGTGCCGAACTTGGGCAGCTTGCTCTCGTCAATGTCTGCCTGCTGCGCAACGTGCTCGGGGACTTCGATCATGTACTTTTTGCCGCAGATGCAGCCCCAGATGGGACCGGCGGCGATCATGGCAAAGATGCCGCAGAAGATGCCGATGAGGATGACCCAGCCAAGGTCAACGCCCAGCATGGTAGCCACCAGCACGGGGCCCGGCGTGGGAGGGATGAAAGCGTGGCCGACAGCCAGACCGGCCAGCAGGGGGATGACGTAGTACAGCACAGAGCGCTTGGTGCGCTTTGCCAGAGAGAAGGCCAGCGGGATGAGGATGATCAGACCGGCGTCAAAGAACACCGGCATAGCCACCACCAGACCCGTGATGCCCAGTGCCCACGCGGCCTTTTCGTCACCGAACTTCCGCACCATGGTCACAGCCAGCGTCTGCGCGCCGCCGGATTCCTCCAGAATGGCGCCGAACATGGAGCCCAGACCCACCAGAAGGGCGATGCCCTTTAAGGTGTTGCCGATGCCCTCGTTCACTGAGCCGATGATGTCGGACAGGGGCATACCGGCCATCAGGCCGATGCCCACCGCACCGATCAGGATGGAGATCATAGCGTGGACCTTGAACTTGATGATAAGGATGAGCAATAGGATCAGGCCTGCCACGGCAGCAAAAACCAGCCGTGCCGCATCGGGAGTTGCAACTGCTGTCATAGAAATTTCCTCCGTTTCGTGATTTTTGGCTGCACTTATCCAAGCCGTCCGGAAAAACGCCCCGGGCGGTTTACTACTTGTTGTTTATGCAGAGCGGTTTACTCCATGTATGCGCCCTTCATGGGGCTGACGGCGTGCTGAGAGTAGAGCTTCAGCAGACCCTTGGTGTACTTGGGAGCCTTGGGCTTCCAGTTGGCGCGGCGCTCGGCAAGGATGGCGTCCATCTCCTCGGGGGTCTTGGGCTCGCCCTTTACACCCACGATGGCCAGCTTGCGGCCCGGCACATCGATCTGGATCAGGTCGTCCGGCTCCACCAGAGCGATGGGGCCGCCCACAGCAGCCTCGGGGCTGACATGGCCGATGACCGGGCCTCGGCTTGCGCCGGAGAAGCGGCCGTCAGTGATCAGCGCTACGCTGGAAGCCAGCTTCGGGTCGGCGCAGATGGCCTCGCCAGTGTAGAACATCTCGGGCATGCCGCTGCCGCGCGGGCCCTCGTAGCGGATAAAGATGGCATCACCGGGCTTCACCTCGCCGTGCAGCACAGCGGAGATGCACTCCTCCTCGCTGTCGTAGGGCTTAGCGCGCAGGGTGGCTTCAAACATATTCTTGGGGCAGGCGGTGTGCTTGATGACGCAGCCTTCCGGGGCAAGGTTGCCCTTCAGGATGGCGATGCTGCCGTCGGTGCCCTTGGCGTTATCAAAGCTGTGGATGATGTCCTCGCGGCTGACCGGACGGGCAAAACCGGCGGTCTTTTCTGCCAGAATGGCGTCGCAGTGCTGGTAGAAGCCGTTCTTCTTCAGCTCTTCGAGGTTCTCGCCCAGCGTCTTGCCGGTGACGGTCATCACGTCCAGATGCAGCATGGACTTGATCTCCTCCATCACGCGGGGCACGCCGCCTGCATAGTAGAAGTACTGTGCGGGCCAGTCGCCGGAGGGACGGATGTTCAGCAGGTAGTGTGCGCCGCGGTGCATCCGGTCAAAGGTGTCGGCGTCGATCTCGATGCCGAACTCGTGGGCGATGGCGGGCAGGTGCATGGTGGCGTTGGTGGAGCCGGAAATGGCGGCGTGCACCATGATGGCGTTCTCAAAGCTCTTCTTGGTCACGATATCCTTGGCGGTGATGCCCTTCTTGACCAGCTCCATCAGCTGCTTGCCGGCATCGTAGGCGGCCTGCTTCAGCTCCGGGGCGGTGGCGGGCATCAGGGCGGTGCCCGGCAGCATCAGACCCAGTGCCTCGGCCATGATCTGCATGGTGGAGGCGGTGCCCATGAAGGAGCAGGCACCGCAGCTGGGGCAGGCGTTGTGCTTGTAGTAGTCCAGCTGGCTGTTGGGGATGACGCCGGTCTTTTCCCATGCGTCAAACTTGCCGATCTGCTCCAGCGTCAGCAGCTCGTTGATGGCGCAGGCGGGGTCGCTGACCACATACTCCTTGGGCAGGGTGTGGGCTTCCATGACGCCGCCGGTGACCACGATGGCGCTCATGTCCTTCAGGCGGCCGATGCTCATCAGCATGGCGGGCACGGACTTGTCGCAGCTGGCGATGAACACACCGCCGTCGTAGACGCTGGCGTTTGCCTGTGCTTCCACCAGATTCACGATGGCATCGCGGTGGGGCAGAGAGTAGTTGATGCCGTCATGCCCCTGTGCAATGCCGTCGCACATATCGGTGGCAAAGTAGCGGGCAGCCTTGCCGCCGTTGTCGTTGACTGCCTGCACAGCCTCCTTGACGAACTGATCCAGATGGGCGCTGCCGGGGTGGCTGTCGCCGAAGGTGCTCTCCACTATGATCTGGGGCTTGGAAAGGTCATCGACCTTCCAGCCCATGCCCATCTTCAGCGGGTCATTCTCGGGTGCCAGTGTACGGACTTCCTGTGAACGTAACTCCATATTCATTACCTCCAAATACTGCTTGCTTTCGTCCTTTTTCCGTAGGACCTTTTGTGATTTTATTGTAAATCCGCAGACGTCTCTTTGCAAGTTGTCACGGATATGTCCTACTTTTTGTGCAAAAAATCTGGGATACATCATGCACTCTGACCAAATCCGGGCGAATTTTGCCCAAAATCAGCCGTCAAAGCGGCTTTTGGCAAAAATGCAGAGAAAAAGTCATCTGATGATTTTGTCAGGTGAAACAATGGCAAAACAGCTCGGGTGTGTTGCAGGGCGGTAAAGCGGTAATAGCAGGCTTATCAAGTTTCGCAAATAAAAAACAGGGGCTGTTGCACACGCGACAGCCCCTGTCTTTTTACGAACAGGCGTAAGGATCCAGCAGTATCCATCCCCAAAACAAAAGCATGTGCAACAAATTTTCTCGAAAATCAGAAATTTTCAATGGATCTGTGATGCACATGCTTTTTAAATTGTTCGATTATCCGTTCGATTTTGAGAAGAGCTGCTGCACTTTCGGTTAAAACGATGTGCAGCAGCCCTTAAAATTCGAACGCGTATTGCTATAAAAAAGTGCTTACCTGCCCAGCATCTCGTGGGCGGTCTTGCAGATGGTGGCAGCGTCCAGACCGAACTTCTTCAGCAGGTCCCATGCGGGGCCGGAGCAGCCAAACACGTCCTGCACGCCCACGCGGCGCACGGGGGTGGGCTGCTTCTCGCTCAGAACGGCGCAGACGGCCTCGCCCAGACCGCCGATGACGTTGTGCTCCTCGGCGGTGATGACCTTGCCGCACTCCTTGGCAGCCTTGAGGACGATTTCCTCGTCCAGAGGCTTGATGGTGTGGATGTTGATGACCCGGGCGTGGATGCCCTCGGCAGCCAGCTGCTCGGCGGCCATGCGTGCCTCGTTGACCATCAGGCCGGTGGCGATGATGGCAATATCGTTGCCCTCGGTCAGCTGTTCGCCCTTGCCCAGCTCAAAGTGGTAGTTGGCCTCATCGTGGAACACCGGCACAGCCAGACGACCAAAGCGCAGATAGACAGGGCCTTCCATGGCGTAGGCGGCGCGCACAGCGGCGCGTGCCTCGATATCATCGGCGGGGCAGATGACGGTCATGCCGGGGATGCTGCGCATCAGGGCAAAGTCCTCGCAGCACTGGTGGGAAGCGCCGTCCTCGCCCACGGAGATGCCGCCGTGGGTGGCACCGATCTTCACGTTCAGGTGGGGGTAGCCCACAGAGTTGCGCACCTGCTCGAAGGCGCGGCCGGCTGCGAACATGGCAAAGCTGGAAACAAAGGGCACATAGCCCATGGCGGCCAGACCTGCGGCCACGCCTACCATGTTGCCCTCGGCGATGCCGCAGTCAAAGTGACGGTCCGGGTATGCCTTCTGGAACATCCCGGTCTTGGTAGCGGCGGCCAGATCGGCGTCCAGCACCACCAGATCATCGTGGCCTTCCGCAGCCAGCTCCTTCAGGGTGTTGCCGTAGCTGTCGCGGGTCGCGATCTTTTTCACGTCTGCCATCTCAGTTCTCCTCCTGTTCCAGCGCGGCATAGGCGGCGTTCAGCTCGTTCATGGCCACCTGATACTCTTCATCGTTGGGGCCCTTGCCGTGCCATGCAACGGCATTGGTCATATAGGAAACGCCGGTGCCCTTGACGGTATCCAGAATGATGCAGGTGGGCTTTTCGGTCTCGGCGTGGAAGGCCTGCACGGCGCTCTCGATCTGGTCAAAGTCGTGGCCGTTGATGGTGACCACGTTGAAGTTGAAGGCGCGGAGCTTGTCCTCCAGCGGGGCGCTGTTCATGACAGTCTCGGTGGTGCCGTCGATCTGCAGATGGTTGCGGTCCAGCATCACGCACAGGTTAGAAAGGCCGTAGTGGGCGGCAAACATAAAGGCCTCCCAGCATTCGCCCTCTTCCACCTCGCCGTCGCCCAGAATGGCGTAAACGTTCACGGCAGAGCCGGCGTGCTTTGCGCCCAGCGCCATGCCGCAGGCGGCAGAGATGCCCTGACCCAGACTGCCGGTGGACATATCCACGCCGGGCACGCTGTTCATGTTGGGGTGGCCCTGCAGGCGGCTGCCAATCTTGCGCAGGGTCTTGAGCTCCTCCACCGGGAAGAAGCCCCGCTCTGCCAGCGCTGCGTACAGCGCCGGGGCGGCATGACCCTTGGACAGCACCAGACGGTCGCGGTCCGCCATCTTGGGCTGGGCAGGGTCTACATTCAGTTCCTTAAAGTACAGATAAGACAGCACGTCTGCAATGCTCAGACTGCCGCCCGGGTGACCACAGCCTGCACTGTGGGTTCCCTCGATCACGCCCATGCGGATATGGCAGGCGTGCTTTTTCAGGGTAAGTTTTTCAGCATTTGTCATGATGGTCCTCCCGTATGAACCTCAGAATTCATGCGTTCAAAAAAGCCTCTCGTCAGCGCCCCGGCGTCAAGACTGCCGCAGCGCGCTTTTTTTCAATTTTATATTATCCATTCTATGCAAAAAGGTCAAGCTTCTTCCGGCAAAATGTACAGCCCCGGGGAAATTTTTTTGTGGAAAGACCGATTTTTGTCTATTTTGCAGACATCCCGCCCCGCTTGACAGGGGCAAAATGGTTTGTTATACTTTTGACCATCGTTCCGGCAGGAAGCCGGGCACGGGCGGGCAGCAGCCTGCCGCTTCCCTTGCAAGCAATATTTTTTTTTGAAACAGACGCCACGAAGGGGTCTGCCTTTGGCATGGAATGCCGGGGCAGATCCCTTTTTATATTGCGGCTGAAAAAGGAGGAACCCTTATGAAAACCACCCCGTCCGTGCGGCAGCTGGTGCTGGCTGCCCTGTTTTTAGCACTGGCCTTTGTGCTGCCCCTGCTCACCGGTCAGGTGCCCAAGGTAGGCAATATGCTCTGCCCGATGCACTTCCCGGTGCTGCTGTGCGGCTTTGTGCTGGGTGCGCCGTGGGGGCTGGCCGTGGGCTTTGCCGCCCCGCTGCTGCGCTCGGTGCTGTTCGGGATGCCCCCCATGTTCCCGGTGGCCATCTCCATGGCCTTTGAGCTGGCCACCTACGGGCTGGTGTCCGGGCTGCTGTGGCGCAGGGTAAAGCACAGCCTGCCCGCGCTGTACGCCGTGCTGCTGACTGCCATGGTGTCCGGGCGCATCGTATGGGGCATCGTGCGCTTTGTGCTGGCCGGGCTGACCGGCGGCAGCTTCCCCTTCAGCGCCTTTTTGTCCGGGGCGCTGTTCACCGCCGTGCCGGGCATCGTGGCACAGCTGGTGCTCATCCCGCTGCTGTTCACCGCCCTGCAAAAGGCCGGCTTTGCGGACTGACCCCCTGCGCGCGCCCTTTGTGCAAAAGAACGGTACTGTGCCCGGATTTTAAGGCACTTTTTCCAAAAGAAACGGAAAACCGGAAAAATTGTGCCGTTTTATGGCTTTCTGTCGGCAAATGTGATAAACTTGAACCAGATGCGGGCGTGTGCCGCTGTGCACCGCCCACAAAGAGTAAATGAAGAAGAGAGGTCGTTTATCGTGAAGATCATTCGTACAAAGGACTACGCTGATATGTCCCGCAAGGCAGCAAACATCATTTCTGCGCAGGTCATCATGAAGCCGGACTGTGTGCTGGGTCTGGCTACCGGCGGCACCCCCGTTGGCACCTATGAGAAGCTGGTGGAGCGCTACAACGAGGGAGATCTGGATTTTTCCGAGGTCACCTCCGTCAATCTGGACGAGTACCGCGGCCTGCCCAAGGAGCACCCGGAAAGCTACTGGAGCTTTATGCACCGCAACCTGTTCGACCATGTGAACATCGACCCCGCCCACATCAACCTGCCGGACGGCACCAATCTGGACGCCGAGGCCGAGTGCAAGCGCTACGATGAGGTCATCCGCAGCGTGGGCGGCGTGGATCTGCAGCTGCTGGGCATCGGCCATGACGGCCACATCGGCTTCAACGAGCCCCACGATGCCTTTGATCTGGGCACCCACTGCGTGGATCTGACCCAGGAGACCATCGAGGCCAACAAGCGCTTCTTTGACGGCAACGTGGATCTGGTGCCCAAGCAGGCCTACACCATGGGCATCCGCACCATCATGCAGGCACGCAAGGTGCTGATGGTTGTCAACGGCGCAGGCAAGGCCGAGATCGTCAAGAAGGCTTTCTTCGGCCCCGTCACCCCCGAGGTGCCCGCAAGCATCCTGCAGCTGCACCCGGACTTCATTCTGGTGGGCGATGAAGAGGCTCTGAGCCTGATCTGATCGTTCTTATTTAAATCTCGGGGCACCGGAACACCTGCGGGCGTTCCGGTGCTCCTTTTTGCGGGGGAAGAACCCTCTCAGTCATCGCTGCGCGATGCCAGCTCCCCCGAGGGGGGAGCTTTATTTGTGCTGACCGGCAGATCGCAAAAAGCTCCCCCTTCGGGGGAGCTGGCTGCGACCAGCGGGAGCAGACTGAGAGGGTTGACCCCATTTTGCTGCCCTTCTCTTTACATTCCGCTGAAAAAGCGGTATTCTTTGTCCAGAACAAACACATTCCCGGGAGGAGACCATGGATATCCGCCAGCTGCACTACTTTTTGACCCTGTGCGAAGAAATGAATTATACCCGCGCCGCACAGCGGCTGTTCCTGTCGCGGCAGGCACTGCGCCAGAGCATCTCTGCGCTGGAGGCCGAAATGTGCGGGCCGCTGTTCATCAGCGCCCACCACAAGCTGGCGCTCACCGACCGGGGCATGAGCTTACAGCGCCATGCCGCCCCGGTGGTGGAGCAGTTCCAGCAGATGCAGGCCGCCCTGCGGGCAGAGATCCAGTCTGCCCAGCCGGTGCGCATCGGCATCAGCGTGGCGCTGGTGCCGGACTACCTGCCCGGACTGGAAACACAGCTGGACAAGTTCCGGCAGCAGTACCCCCATGTGGAAATGCGGTTCCGTCTGCTGGACAACGACGCCGTAGCCGATGGGGTAGAGCAGGGCGAGCTGGACGCGGGTCTTGTCATCGACCTTGGCTGCGCTGCGCCGGTGCTGGCACGCACCACCCTGCGGGCGGACCCCGCCTGCCTGCTGGTGCCCCGGGGACACCCCTTCTGGGAAAAAGAGCGCATCCCGCTGGCAGAGCTGCGCGGGCAGCGGGTGCTGCTGCCCAGCCTGCGGCAGGATCTGTTCAGCCCGCTGTGGGCGGCCTGTGCCCGGGCGGGTTTTGCGCCCAACGCCGAGATCGGCCCCAGCTTTTATCAGGCCTACTATCTGGTACAGGAGCAGCTGTGCACCTGTCTGACCCGCTACGAGCCCGGTGCCAGGCGGGAGCTGGACCGGGTGCGGGACGTACTGCTGGAAGATATGCCTCCGCTGTGTGTCTCGCTGGTGCAGCGGCGGGACACCAGTTCCGCCTATATCGACCTGCTGCGCAGCTACCTGCTGGAGGTTCTGGGCAGCACCGCCAGCCTGCCGCCCCGCCGGGGACGGCCTGCAAAGCCCTTCTACACCGCGCCGGTGCTTTCCAGCGCCGCCGCCAAGGCTGTCCCGGAGCATCCCGCCCCGGGCACTCAGCTGCCCTTTGCGGGCGGCAGCAACTTCCGGGAGCTGGGCGGCTACCACGCCGATGAAGGCAAGACCGTAAAGTGGGGGCAGATCTACCGTGGCTTCCCCACCGGGCTGCTGACTGCCGAGGCCGACCGCGCCCGGCTGGACGGGCTGGGGCTGCGGCTCATTCTTGACCTGCGCAGCAGTGCAGAAGCTGCAAAGCTGCCGGACTATGTGCCGGACGGCGCACGGCTGGTGCAGATCTGCGGTCTGCGGGATGCCGCCGGGCAGGAGATCGATTTTTCTCCCAACGACATCCAGCGGCTGGTGCAGAGCGTCCCCGCCGGGACGAACCTCTCCCAGCTGATGTACCGGCAGATGCTCACCGGCAACAAGGCGTTCAAGGAGCTGTTCCGGGCGCTGGAAGCCGGCGAGACGCCCATCCTGTTCCACTGCACCTCGGGCAAGGACCGCACCGGCGTAGCCGCCATGCTGATCCTGCTGGCGCTGGGCGCTTCGGACGAGACCATCTGCGCGGATTATGCCCGCACCAACCTCTGCCGCGCCGCCGAGATCGAAAAGGCCATGGCGGACCATGCGGCCGAGATCGCCGCCGACCCGGCGCAAAAAATGCGCTGGCAGACCTCCGCCGGGGTAGACCCGGAGACTGCGCCCTTTGTGCTGCGCACCATCCGGCAGGACTACGGCAGCGCCGAGAGCTATCTGGAGGCTGAATACGGCCTGACCCCCGCCCGCCTGATGCGGCTGCGGCGGATGTATCTGGAGTGAGACGATTTGGAATGCCCGCCGCTAACGGGTTGCGGCTCCCAGCATCCGCATCGTGCCTTGGGCGGCACGTGCGTCTTGCTGGCCGCTGCCCCAACAACTCCTCCCTGTTTCCGCCACTGGCGGCGGTCGTCGTCGTTGCTCTGGGCATTTTCAGCGGAAAGAATATTTTTATTTCGGGATAGCGGAGCGTCTGCGGACGCTCCGCTATCCCATTTTCACGGGGAGGGGTCGTGACGGCAAACGGCAGCTGCCGCGGGTGAGTACCCCTTCCGTCTGCTCACTGCGTTCGCAGCCACCTTCCCCAAGGGGACGGCTTCAGAGGTGGCGGCAGGGTTTCCGACATAGCGCAAAGCCATTCTTAGGAAGATTGATTTCCGTGGTAAAAGTTGATTTCCTCTTGAAAAAAAGCCTGTTGTCCGATACACTGAAGGTAAACACTTTTACAAGAAGGAATGAAGCTGACCATGGCCGCAAAAACGCCTGCCCAGTGGAAAACACTGTTTGAAAACGAACCCTTCCACCGCGAAAACTACTACACCGGCCCCCTTGGGCCGGACTACACCCCCGGCGGCACCTGTCTGCGGCTGTGGGCACCCACCGCCGAGGCGGTGACCGTGACCTTGTACCACAAGGGGAGCGGCGGTGCCGTGCTGGGCACAAAGCCCCTTGTGCGCGGGGCGCAGGGGGTGTGGAGCATCTGGCTGCCCGGGGAGCAGCACGGCCGCTACTACACCTTTGCCGTCACCGTGAACGGCGTCACCCGCGAGACCGGCGACCCCTACGCCCGGGCGGCGGGGGTGAACGGCGTCCGCAGCATGATCGTAGACCTTGCCCGCACCGCGCCCTCCGGGTGGGAGCGGGATGTGCGCCCCAATATTCCCCCGGCGCAGCGCGCCGTGTGGGAGGTGAGCGTGCGGGACTTCTCTCAGGATGCCGCCAGCGGGGTGCGCCCTGCGTGGCGGGGCAAATATATGGCCTTTACCCAGCAGGGCACCACATTGCACGGCAACGGCATCCACCCCACCTGCCTGAACTACCTCAAGCGTTTGGGGGTAAAATACGTCCAGCTGATGCCCATTTTCGATTTTGGCAGCGTGGACGAGGCAAAGCCTTTGCTGCGGCAGTATAACTGGGGCTACGACCCCACCAACTTCAACGTGCCGGAGGGCAGCTACTCCACCGACCCCACCCGGGGCGAGGTGCGCATCCGGGAGTGCCGGGAGATGATCGCCGCCCTCCACGCGGCGGGCATCGGGGTGGTGATGGACGTGGTGTATAACCACACCTACCGCACCGAAAATCCCTTCAACAGCACCGTGCCCTATTACTTTTTCCGGCAAAACCCGGACGGCAGCTTTTCCAACGGCAGCGGCTGCGGCAACGAGTTTGCCAGCGAGCGCCCCATGGCGCGGCGCTACCTCATCGACTCCATCCTCTACTGGGCAAAGGAGTACCACATCGATGGTTTCCGGTTCGACCTGATGGGCCTGTACGACGCCGAGAGCATCAACGCAGTGCGCGCTGCGCTGGACAGCCTGCCCGGCGGGCGGGACATCCTGCTGTACGGCGAGCCGTGGCAGGGCGGTGCCAGCCAGCTGCACCGGTACGAGGCCAACAAGGCAAACCTTGCCATGCTCAACGAGCGGGTGGGCATCTTCTGCGATGACACCCGGGACGCCATCAAGGGCGGCTGCTTCGATGCCCGGGAGCCGGGCTATGTGGAGGGCAAGCCCGGCAGCTTCTGGGATATCGGCGGGGCGGTGGCGGCATGGTGCCGCAGCGACCGTCTGCCGCCCCACGCGCCCAGCCAGATCGTGAGCTATGTTTCCGCCCACGACAACTTTACCCTGTGGGACAAGCTGCTCTGCGTCCGCTACGAAAAGCCGGAGTTCACCGCCCGGGACACCGTGGCGCTGGCGCAGAACCGGCTGGCGGCGGGCATCTACCTGACCAGCTTCGGCCTGCCCTTCATGCAGGCAGGCGAGGAGTTCGCCCGCACCAAAAAGGGGGTAGGGAACAGCTACCGCTCTTCTCCCGCCCTGAACCGGCTGGACTGGAACCGCGCCGAGCAGTACCACGCCCTTGTGGACTACTACCGGGGGCTTCTGGCACTGCGGGCGGCCTTTCCCCGATTGGGCAGTACCGACCGTCACGCCCCGGAAGCTTTGCAGTTCTTTGCGCTGGAGCAGCCTCTGGTGGGCTGGACATTGCCCGCCGTCTGGGGAGATGGCGCGGCATGGAGCGCTTTGTGCGTCTTTTATAACCCCACCGACACCACCTGCACCGTCTCTCTGCCCGCCGGGCAGTGGAAGCTGCTGAGCGATGGCACTTCCTCCAGCCTGTGGCGCGGCCCCAGCCGCATTTTTACCGGCAATGCCCCCCTTGCGCCGTATAGTGCGACCATTTTGGGGGCGGTGTAACCCCTTCAGGCGCTAACGCGCCAGCTCCCCCAAGGGGGCGCCTTATGGCGATGCCGCAAAGTTCCCCGCCACTGCTAAAGCCGTCCCCTTGGGGAAGGTGGCTTGACGCGAAGCGGCAAGACGGAAGGGGTATTTTCACAAACCAAAAAAGGCTGTTGCACTTTCGGCCAGAACGATCTCGGTCACGCCGCGCTTTAAATTTTCAGAGACCTCCATGGCATTTTCTCCAATTCCGGTATTGGTATTTTGATTATATCGACAAAGTTATTTGTTACAAATACTATTCATCAAACAATATGCTTGACAAATATACATCGTCCTACTATTTTTATTTTAATACAGTAAAAATATTTTACAAAAAAGAGGGATTCCCATGCAGAAGTCTTGATGTTTCCAATGCCAACACCCATTCTTTTCAACCGTCTCATTCTGCAACGGAGGAAAAACAATGTGCAATTCTATGTTAAAGCGGGCCGTTGGTGCGCTCCTGTGCACAGCAGTTTTGCTGGCATCGTTTTCTGTTCATGCATTTGCCGCAAAAGAGCCGCAAAACACAAGCCCTTCCTCTGCCACGGTGTCCTTGGGCGTGCAGACTGCTCAGTTTGTCGAATCCCGCACCGAAATCGCTGCGGATGGCACACAGAGGCAGTATGGCACGCTGGCGTTTTCCTTTGAAGTCGAAAATGCTTCTTTTGAAGCCCATCTGCCGATCATCCTGAAAAAACTGCCAGATGGCAGTACGCAGTACGAAACCACATCGGATTGGTTCAGCGTTCAGGCAAAGCCGAACCGCAATGCCACCCTCCCGGCCGCACAGCAGGAAGCTGTTCCCAAGTGGTATGTAGAACAGGCACAATGCACTGTTTATGAATCGAACACCAGTCCTGCCTGTTTAGTCCTGACCGTACAGGGCGTGCTGCAGGACGAAAACTGGAATCGCGTGCCTTTCAGCGGTTCCAGTGAGTATTACTTCTGAATCACTTCTCTGTTTTTGACATTCCCTTTTTTATATCCCTAAACCAGAACGAGAGCCGGCGGCTTACAAGCCACCGGCTCTCGCTTTCTTTTTGCTATTTTCAGCTGTTATCCGCGCCCTTTTCGCCAAGGGTGACGGTGACGGTCTGCATCTGGCCGCCGCGGGCGACGGTGATCTGGATGGTGTCACCGGCCTTGTGGTTCTGCATCAGGGTGCCAAGGTCGCTCTGGCTGGCGACCTCGCTGCCGTCCACGCTCACGATGCGGTCACCGGCCTGCAGACCCGCCTTGTCGGCAGGACCGCCCTTGACCACCTCCACGATGTAAACACCGTAGGCGTTCACGCCCAGCTGGGCGGCGGTCTGGGCGTCGGTCACGGCATAGTAGCTGATGCCCAGATAGGGACGCCCGGTCACATAGCCGTTTTCCAGCAGTTCCTGCGCCACCTTGACGGCGTCATTTACCGGGATGGCAAAGCCCAGACCCTCGGCATCGCTGTCGGAGGACTTTGCATTGACGATGCCCACCAGTTCGCCGTTCATGTTGAACAGACCGCCGCCGGAGTTGCCGGGGCTGACGGAGGCATCCATCTGGATCAGGGACATGGTGTTGACCGAGTTCGAGCCCTGAATGCTGACGCTGCGGTTCAGTGCGCTGACGATGCCGCTGGTCACGGTGCCGCCCAGTTCACCCAAGGGGTTGCCCACGGCCATGACGCTCTCGCCCACCTTCAGGTTGTCGCTGTTGCCCACGGTGGCGGGGGTCAGACCGGTGGCATCCACCTTGACCACGGCGATATCACTGGTGGTGTCCTCGCCCACCAGCGTAGCGGGGTAATCCTTGTCGCCGATGCTCACGGTGATGTTGGAAGCACCGCTCACCACATGGGCGCAGGTGAGGATATAGCCGTCCGAGCTGATGATGACGCCGCTGCCCGCGCCGCTCTCCACCTGACTCTGGCCGTACCAGGACCACTGGGAGTAGACCACCTGCTCGGTGGTGATGACCACCACGCTGGGGCTGACCATCTCGGCCACCTGTGCGGTGCTCAGGCCGGTGCCGCTGGTAGCGCTGATGGAATTGCCGGTGCTGTCGGTGCTGCTGTCAGAGCTGGCAGGGCGCTCCACCTGCTGGATGACCACCTTGCTGCCGCCGCCGTATTTTGCGCCCACAAAGCCGCCCGCAAAACCCATGGCTGCTGCCAGCACCAGCGCTACGGCGCTGCGCACCAGCTTTCCGCCGTTAAACTTCTTCTTTTTGCGGCGGGGCTTTTCCGGCTGTGCCGGGGCACTGTACTGCGGCTGTTCCGGCGGGGTGGGCGGCACGCTGCCGCCGTCTGCCGGGGCGGTATAGGCCGGGTGCGCAGGCTGTGCCTCCGGCTCGTTATACTGGTTTGCGGTGTTCATGCCGCTGCTGCCCACATTGGGGTAGCCGGTATCGGCTGCGCCGCCGGTACCGTTATTGGAAGCGGAATAATCGTATTCCCACTTGTTCTCGTTTTCCATGTTACTACATCCTTCCCTCAAAGGCCGGTCCGCAGGGACATCTGTTCCTTTGAACTGTCCCTATTGTAACGGTCAAATGTGAAAATGAATCGCTTGTGCCGTGAAGAATATGTGAAATGCGGTCCTGTTTTTCCGCCCTTGACAGCAGCGTTTCCGCTTGCTATTGTAAGGGAAGAACATCGGCCCGTCAAGGAGGAGCTTTTTTATGGAACTGCGCCGCACCGAACAGGGGTTTGCCCTGTATAAAGAAAAGGACTGCATCGGGGAGTGCCGCCTTTCTCCCGCCCCCAAGGGCGCACAGCTTGCCGCCCTGTGCATCCTGCCCCGGTGGCGGCGCAAGGGCTACGGCTCCTACCTGTTAAAAGAAGTATTGCGCAGCTTTGGCGGCTATGACCGCGAAGCTGCCACTGTGTTTACCGCCCCGCTGCCGGAAAACGCCGCCGAGCTTGCCTTCTGGGGCAAATTCGGCTTTGCCGCCGAGGGCGGGCAGCTGGTGCGCCGCCGCACCCCGGATTTGACGGCGGTCAAGTTCGTGCAGGACTTTTTAGCCGCCCGGCTGGTGCACCCGCAGCTGTGCGTGGACGCCACCTGCGGCAACGGCGGTGACACCGCCTTTCTGTGCGATCTGACCGCTCCCGCCGGGCGGGTGCTGGCCTTTGACGTACAGCCCGAGGCCATCCGCTCCACCCGCGCCCGGCTGGAAAAGGCAAATGTGCCCGCCGACCGGTACGAGCTCATCTGCGGCAGCCACGCCGACTTATTACAGTATGTGCAGCCCGGCACCGCCGATGCAGTCATGTTCAACTTCGGCTGGCTGCCGGGGGCAGACCACGCGGTGTTTTCCACCGCACAGAGCAGCATCCCCGCCTTGCAGGCGGCCTTGCAGGCGGTGCGCCCCGGCGGCGTCGTGAGCGCCATCCTGTACAGCGGGGCGGTCATCGGTTCGGACGAAAAACAGGCGGTACTGCGTTTTCTGCGGGCACTTCCACTGAAAAGTTTCACCGTTCTGGTGTGTGATTTTGCCAATTGGGCCGAAACTGCCCCGCTGCCCTGCCTGATCCTGAAAAAATAACGAAAACACTTGCATTATCACGCGTTTTCGTATAGAATAAGGTGCGTATGTGTAAAAACAGGAGCCCTCTCCGTCACGGCTGACAGCAGGCCGGAGAGGGTTTTTCAGAAAGCAGGATGGAGGCTCCCATGTAAGACAGCATCTGTCTGCCATTTATTCTCTGCCTTGCAAAGGCAATTTTTATAGGAGAAACTACGATCTATGACAAATCGTGAAGAGATCGAACGCCGCAGGACGTTCGCCATCATCAGCCACCCCGACGCAGGTAAGACCACCCTTACCGAAAAGCTGCTGCTGTACGGTGGAGCCATCAATCAGGCTGGTTCCGTCAAGGGCAAGCAGAGCGCCAAGCACGCCGTGTCCGACTGGATGGACATCGAAAAGCAGCGTGGTATCTCGGTCACCTCTTCGGTGCTGCAGTTCAACTACGCCGGCAAGTGCGTGAACATTCTGGACACCCCCGGCCATCAGGACTTCTCGGAGGATACCTACCGCACCCTGATGGCGGCAGACTCTGCCGTCATGGTCATCGACGCCGCAAAGGGCGTTGAGGCGCAGACCATCAAGCTGTTCAAGGTGTGCACCCTGCGCCACATCCCCATCTTCACCTTCATCAACAAGATGGACCGCGAAGCCCGCGACCCCTTTGAGCTGATGGAGAACATCGAGGAGATCCTTGGCATCAAGACCTACCCCATGAACTGGCCCATCGGCTGCGGCAAGGAGTTCAAGGGCGTGTTCGACCGCAACGCGCGCAAGGTGCTGGCTTTCTCCAGCGACGGCCGCGCCAACGGCGTGAAGAAGGTCAGCGAGACCGAGGCCGAGCTGGGCGACCCCGCACTGGACGAGCTGCTGACCCCCTACCTGCACCAGCAGCTGGTGGACGAGATCGAGCTGCTGGACGGCGCTGCCGAGGAGTTTGATCTGGACAAAGTTCTGCGCGGCGAGCTGAGCCCCGTGTTCTTCGGCTCTGCACTGACCAACTTCGGCGTGGAGCCCTTCCTTGAAAACTTCCTGCGGCTCACCTCCGCCCCGCTGGCCCGCGTGGACAGCCTGACCGGCGAGCCGGTAGACCCCTGCCGGGACGAGTTCTCCGCCTTCATCTTTAAAATTCAGGCCAACATGAACAAGGCCCACCGCGACCGCATTGCCTTTATGCGCATCTGCTCCGGCAAGTTCGAGCGCGGCATGGAAGCCTACCATGTGCAGGAGGGCAAGAACATCAAGCTGGCCACCGGCACCCAGCTGATGGCGCAGGACCGCGCCATCGTGGACGAGGCCTACGCCGGTGACATCATCGGCCTGTTCGACCCGGGCATCTTCTCCATCGGCGACACCCTGTGCACCGGCAAAAAGAAGGTGCAGTTCGCAGGCATCCCCACCTTCTCCCCGGAGCACTTTGCCCGCATTGAGCAGAAGGACACCATGAAGCGCAAGCAGTTCGTGAAGGGTATGGAGCAGATCGCGCAGGAAGGCGCCATCCAGATCTTCCGCGAAGTGGGCGGCGGCATGGAAGAAGTGGTGGTCGGCGTGGTCGGCGTGCTGCAGCTGGAAGTGCTGGAGTACCGCCTGAACACCGAGTACAACGTGGAGATCCGGATGCAGCAGCTGCCCTTTGAGCAGCTGCGCTGGGTGCAGAACGACCCCGACACCTACAACCTGCGGGATCTGGACCTGACCAGCGACACCAAGGCTGTGGAGGACATGAAGGGCAACCGTCTGCTGCTGTTCACCTCCGACTGGGCGGTGCGCTGGGCGGAGACCCACAACGAGAGCTTGCAGCTGAGCGAGTTCGGCAACATCTGATAAAAGAGCGCTGCGGAGTGCACCTGCGCTCCGCAGTTCTTTTTTATAGAATAAAAAACACAACAAAGTATGCCAGACATTGGAATGAGGGTTCCCATTGCGGGGAACACTGCTGGCATGGAGGGTAAAGTATATGCAGAATATCAACATTGGCAAAAGCGGCATCGCAGTGCCGTTTCTGGGCATGGGTACATGGGCCATCGGCGGCGGTGCATGGTGGGGCGATAACGACGATGCACTGTCGGTAAAGGCCATCCAGACCGCCGTGGAGCAGGGCATCCAGTGGATCGACACTGCGCCCATCTACGGGCTGTACCACAGCGAGGAAGTGGTAGGCGAAGCCATGAAGCACATCGACCGCGACAAGGTGGTGCTTTCCACCAAATGCGGCCTGGAGTGGCGGCACGAGTCCCCCATCCTGCACAAGGTAGTGGACGGGGTACAGGTGTACCGCGACCTCTCTGCCAAGGGCATCATCGAGGACGTGGAGGACAGCCTGCGCCGTCTGCACACCGACCATCTGGATGTGCTGTACACCCACTGGCAGAGCCCGGACTTCGGCGTGTATCCGCTGGAGGAGACCATGGAGGCCATGATGAAGCTGAAGGAGCAGGGCAAGATCCGCGCCATCGGTGCTTCCAACGTCACCTCCGACATCATCCGGGGCTACTGCAAGTACGGCCAGCTGGACGTCATTCAGGAAAAGTACAGCCTGCTGACCCGCCGCATTGAAAAGCAGCTGCTGCCCACCTGCAAGGAGCTGGGCGTCTCGGTGCAGGCCTACTCCCCGCTGGAGCAGGGGCTTCTGACCGGCAAGGTGACTATGGACACCACCTACCCGGAGGGCAGCACCCGCAACACGAACCCCTGCTTCCAGCCCACCCGCCGGGCACAGGCGCTGGAGCTGCTGGCAAAGTGGAGCGACCTGACTGAGAAGTACGACTGCACCATGGCGCAGCTGGTCATCGCCCTGACCGCCCGCATGATCCCGGGGCTGCACGTTCTGTGCGGTGCCCGCAAGCCGGAGCAGGTACTGGATAACGCCGGTGCCATGCACATCAAGCTGGACGGTGCCGATGCCGTCCGCATGAAGTGGGACGTGGACGCGATCTCCTGAGGATAAGCAAAGCAAAAGCCGGGCAGCCACAGGCTGTCCGGCTTTTTGTTTTCACAGAAACCCTCTCAGTCACGCCTTACGGCGTGCCAGCTCCCCCGAAGGGGGAGCTTATAGCACTAGCCGGAAACCTTACCGCTATGCCAAAAGCTCCCCCCTTCGGGGGAGCTGGCATCGCGCAGCGATGACTGAGAGGGTTCGTCCCCACGCAGAAGAGAAAGTTATTCTCCCCTTGCCAGCGCCCGCAGCTTTTGCTTGTCCAGCACCTGTACGCCGCCGCGGTACAGCCGCACCCAGCCCTCCTGCGCAAAGTATTTGAGCATCCGGCTCACCACCTCGCGGGCAGAGCCCATGTACTTTGCCATCTGGTCGTGGGTCATGCGGACATCCGCGCCGCCGGTCTTGGCCAGTTCGTCGGTCAGAAAGATCGCCAGCCGCCGGTCGGCGCTCATGAACAGGATCTGCTGCATCGTCCACATGGTGTCGGAAAAGCGCTCTGCCGTCATCTGGTAGGCGTAGCAGCGCACATAAACGTTCTCCTGCATCAGCTGCCGGAAGATGCCCGCGCTGATGCACAGCGCCTCGGTGTCCTCCTCGGCGTTGATGTAGAGGTCGATGTTTACCGCGTCCATCACGCAGGAGGCGGACAGGATGCACACCTCCCCACCGAACAGGCGGTACAGCGTCACGTCCCTGCCGTCCTCGGAGAGCAGATAGGAGCGCAGCTGCCCGCTGCGCAGCAGCAAGATGCCCACGCAGCTTTCCAGCGGGCTGTGCACCCGGGCGCCCTTGGCGTAGTGCACCGGGCGGGTAAAGCGGCACAGCCGCTCCTGCTCTTCCGGGGTCAGCTGCTCCCAGAACGGGAACGCACAGGCCAGACACCGGGCGTGCGGAGATGCTTCGGCCATACGGCTCACCCCTTTCGCAGTGCCTTGGCGGCCTCGGTGCCCGCCAGTGCGCCCTCGTAAACGGCCTTTGCCACCTGTAACAGCCCGCCGGTGCAGTCCCCGGCGGCGTACAGGCCGGGCACGGTGGTCTGCATTTTATCGTCCACCACGATGCGGCTGCCCTCTACGGCAGCACCCAGCTTTTTAGCCAGTGCGGTGCTGCCCGCCACGCCCAGCGCCACAAATACGCCGGACACCTCCCGCACCGCGCCGTCCGCCAGCTGCACGCCGGTGACGCTCTGCTCGCCCAGAATGGCCTCCACCTTCTGGGTGCAGACGGTCACCTCGGGCGGGAAATCTGCGGTCAGGGCTGCGCCGTCCGTCAGCAGGGTGACGCTTTTCACCACCGGCAAAAGCGCCTGCACCTCATGCAGGGCGTACTCGCCGCTGCCCAGCACCGCCACGTCCCTGCCGCGGTAGAAAAAGGCATCGCAGGCGGCGCACCAGCTCACGCCGTGACCCTCCAGCCCGGTCAGCCCCGGGATGCGGGGCACCGCGCGGGAAGCGCCGGTGGCCAGAATCACCGCGTCTGCCGGGTACGCGCCCGCCAGCGTTTCCACGGTCAGACGGTCGGTCCATGTCAGCCCCACGGCCTCGGTCTGCACGAACTGTACTCCCAGCCGCCGGGCGTTCTCGATGCTGCGGTGCTCCAGCTCCGGCCCGGAGACCGGCTGGGCGAAGCCGTAATAATTTTCGATTTTTTCAGCGCGTGCCAGCGCCCCGGCGCCTTTGGTCAGCACAGTGGTCTGCACCCCGGCGCGCACAGCGTACAGGGCGGCGGACACCCCCGCCGGGCCGGAACCTACGATAACGATATTGGACATGGTGTTGCTCCTTTGCATGGTTACCCCCTCAGTCAAACCCTGCGGGTTTGCCAGCTCCCCCAAGGGGACGCCTTTCGTTGCAGCGGTCAACTTTCCGGTTCCTCCAGAAGGCTCCCCCTTGGGGGAGCTGCTGAGCGCAGCGAAGCTGAAGGGGTATTCTGATTCTTTTCCCTTATTATACACCAAAACCCCACAGACTTCTGTGACCGGGTCGCAAAATTTTTAGGGCGGCGGGCACTGTTCAAGCCCCGAGGCGTGTGTTATACTGTTGTCATGTTGAAATTACTGCCACAGGGGGCTTTTGCTTTATGTCCAAACAACGTCTGCTTTTTATCACCACCGGCGGCACCATTGCCAGCGTGCGCACCCAGCAGGGGCTGAAACCCGTGCTTACCAGCGAGGAGCTGCTTGCCCATCTGCCGGAACTGAAGGAGCTGTGCTGCCCGGAAACGCTGGCGCTGTGCAGCATCGACAGCACCGACCTCGGGCAGGAGCACTGGCTCATGATGGCACGCGCCATTCAGGAAAACTACGCCTTGTACGACGGCTTTATCATCTGCCACGGCACGGATACGCTGGCCTACTCTGCGGCGGCGCTCTCCTATCTCATCCAAAACGCGGATAAGCCCATCATCCTCACCGGCGCACAGCAGCCCATCTCCAACGAGATCACGGATGCCAAGAAAAACCTGCGGGACAGCGTGGTCTGCGCCATCGACCCGGGCAGCCGGGGCGTGATGGTGGTGTTCGGCGGGCACGTCATCGCGGGCACCCGCGCCAAAAAGAACAAGACCATCAGCTACGATGCCTTTGCCTCGGTCAACTTCCCGGAGCTGGCGCTGGTGCAGGGCGACCGGCTGGTGCGGTACATCCCCTCGCCGTGGCCCACCGGCCCGGTGGAGTTCAGCCGCACGCTGGACAGCCGGGTGTTCCTGCTCAAGCTGACGCCGGGCATGTCCCCGGCGCTCATCCCGGAGATCTTCCGCCTATACGACTGTGTCATCGTAGAAAGCTTCGGCGTGGGCGGCATTCCGCAGCAGTTGATGGACGCCTTTGCCGCCGGGCTGGGCGACTACGAGACCACCCACAAGGTGCTCATCATGACCACGCAGGTCACCTACGAGGGCAGCGATGTGGGCGTGTACGAGGTGGGCAAGCGGGTGCGCAACCGCTTCCGCTTTTTAGAAGCCCACGATATGACCATCGAGGCCGTAGTGACCAAAAGTATGTGGCTGCTGGCGCAGAACTGCGAAAGCTTTGACCAGCTGCAGCAGCGGTTCTACCGTCAGGTGAACTTTGACACCTTCTACCACTGAGCCGCTTTTTTTAAAACACCAGCTGCACCAGCAGTACATAGCAAAAGGTGCCCCCGGCCACGCTGAGCAGGGTCTGGTGCTTCCACTTGTGCAGCGCGATGGTAGCCAGCAGCGCAATTGCCTCCGGGATGCCGCGGCTGCCGGAGAAGGGGTTGACCCCCTTCAGGCAATAGACGATGAGCATCCCGAAGATGGCGGCGGGCAGCACCCGCCCCAGATACCGCACCACCTCCGGCGGCTGCTGCTCCTTGCTGGAAAAGATCAGAAACGGCAAAAACCGGGTAAGCATGGTGGCGGCGGTGCACACCGCAATGGTAAGCCCCATCTGAACTGCTGTCATTCCTCTACCTCCCCGGCTGCTTTTTCCATCGGACGGCGCAAGGCCAGCAGCAGCACCAGAATGCCGCCCATGGACGGCAGCAGAAAACTGCCGGAACCAAATACCATCAGACACACCAGCGGCACGGCAAGCCCGATGAGGGCACTGCCGTGCTGCTTATCTTTTTCCCACTGGTTCAGGAAGATGACCGTGAACATTGCGGTCATGACAAAATCCACGCCCTCGGTGCTGAAGGGCAGCACGGTGCCCAGCGCAGCCCCAAGCCCGGCGCTGCCCACCCAGTAAAGCTGATCCAGCAGGGTAATGAAGAACATGAACCAGCCCTTATCCACCCCTTCCTGCGGCGCTGCCGAGCAGGTGATGGAAAAGGTCTCATCGCTCATAGCAAAGATCATATAAAAGCTGCGCCAGCCGTAGCCCTTATAGCGCTCCAGCATGGCAAGGCCGTAAAATAAGTGCCGCGCCTGGATCATCAGCGCCATCAGAAAGGCCGACAGCGGGGAGAACGCGCCCAGCAGCAGGCTTGCCAGCACGAATTCCAGCGAGCCGCCGTACACGACAGTGCCCATGAGCATAGGCATCCACACCGGCAGCCCCAAAGACTGCACATAGATGCCGTAGCCCAGCCCCAGCACAAAATAGCCTGCCAGCACCGGGATGGTCTGCGGAAAAGCCGCCCGCAGCGCACGCAGGCAGGGGTGCGGCAGGGCAGGGGAAACGGTTCGGGACAGATGCTGCATAGAAAAGCTCCTTGCTTTGCGGGCTCAGCGGGCGGCGCGCCCATATACCCACATAGATTGTATGAAATACGCAATTGTTATTATAGCACATCCCTGCGCTTTTGCAAGACGGCGGAATGCGCCCTCTCAGTCAAAGCCTACGGCTTTGCCAGCTCTCCCAAAGGGAGAGCCAAGAGCACTGCCGGAAACTTCCTCGTTGCACCTAATACTTTAGTGATGAACTTTACGGCTTGGCTCTCCCTTTGGGAGAGCTGGCGCGGGAGCGCCTGAGAGGGCGCACGCCGTTGCCCCAATACCCCCTCAGTCTCGCTACGCTCGCCAGCTCCCCCAAGGGGACGCCTTATGGCACTGCCGGAAACCTTATCGCCACCGCTAAAGCCGTCCCCTTGGGGAAGGTGGCATCGCCGCAGGCGATGACGGAAGGGGTAACTTGCCTGAACTCCCCCAGTCGCCTACGGCGACAGCCCCCTCTAAGATGGGGCCTTTGGCATAGCGATACAGTTTCCGGCTAAAGTGGAAAGCTTGCGGGCGCGCCAGAGGCTCCCTCCCAGAGGGAGCTGGCAAAGCCGCAGGCTTTGACTGAGGGAGTCAAACGCAAAAGCAGCCAGACCGGGCGGTCTGGCTGCTTTTATAGTTTATAAAAATATTTTACTCTACATCTTCATCCGCGAAGATCCACAGCACCTCGTCGATCTGGGAGCCGCTGCGGGAGTAGGGGGTCACACGGATGCAGAAGCTGCGGCCATCCGTCTTGCGGTAGCGGTGCTCCAGCAGGTTGCTGCTGAACACGGTGCTGCGCACAAGGCCGAAATCCAGCAGCTTTGCAAAGCCGTCCCTGTCCTCCGGCACCACCAGCGTGTCGCGGTAGTGGGTCAGCGCAGCCCGGAAGGAGCCGCCGCAGGTATCCAGAATGGTCTGGAAGTAGTCCGGCACGATGATGGGGCGCACGGTATCTTCCTGCAAGTCCACCACAAACACGGTCTTGTACTTGGGGGCAAGCACCTTCAAAAAGTGCTCGGCGTCCCGCTTTTCCTGCAAGGTGCGCTCCATCTTTTCGTTCAGACCCTCCAGCTGGCGGGCGCGGCCGTTGTGGTCGTAGTAGGCCTGCCGGTCCTGCCGCATGGCGGCCTCAGCCTTGGAGACGGTCTCGTCCAGACGGCGCAGGTCGGTGGTCTGCTGGATGCCTACCGAGATAGCGTAGTCCTTTTCCTTCAGGAAGGCGCGCATCCGGTCCACGGTGCTCCACACGCTGTAAGGCGGCTCGTTGGGGGTGAGGATGATAAATTCATCGCTGCCGATGCGGTACACCCGGCTGGTGGCAAAGAACTTGCGGGCGGCGTTGGCCAGACAGCACAGCAGGGTGTCGCCGCTGCGGTGTCCCAGATGCTCGTTCACCTCGTGCATCCCGACTACATCAATGTAGGTGCACACCACGGATTCGTACCCGCTGTGGGGCAGTTCCCGCAGGTCGGCCTCGTACCGGCTGCGGTTGGCAAGGCCGGTCAGGGTGTCGTGGCTGTAAGAGAAGTCCAGCTCCTCGCTGAGCTGGTCGGCCTGTGCATCATTGCGCACCAGCACGGTCGCCCACGGGTTCTGGGCGCAGCAGCCGCGGCAGGGCAGCACCTCTGTGGTGACCCAGACATACTGGCCGGACACGTTTTCGCGGTAGCGGTAGAACTCCGGCGCGGTGGCGTGGTACAGCACAGAGCGCAAAGCCTCCAGATCGGTCTGCTCCAAGAACAGGTCTGCGTCCTCCTCGTGCACGATCTTCTCGTTCACCAATCGGTCGCAGTAGTTGACAAAATCCTCTTCCTTTTCCAGATCTGCGCCGGGCAGGCGGGCGTCCCGCTTGATCACCCGGTACGCACCGGTGGCAAGGTTCAGCAGCGAGATCTCCAGCACGTTGTCGGTAAAGATCTGGTAAGCCTGCAAGGCCAGCGCAGTCTTTTCACCGCTCGGGTTCTCCACCCGGCGGTCGCGGCGCATGAGGTCGCGGCGCAGATCCCAGTAATCCTGATTGGTGGGCTGCGCCAGCAGCTTTTCGGCGTTTTCCACCGGCATGGGCTTGAAGAAGTAGTAGCCCTGCGAGTACAGGCAGTCCGCGGCTTGCAGCATGGACACCTGTTCCGGGGTCTCCACGCCCTCGGCGATAATGGGCAGGTTCAGCCGGTGCGCCATATCCACCACCGACTCCACGATCTGCACACCCTTGCTGCGGTTCTCCTGATTCATGTCGATGAGCTTCATATCCAGCTTGATGGCATCGACATTGGTATCCTTGAGCATATTCAGCGAGGAATACCCGCTGCCGAAGTCGTCCATCATCACCGCAAAGCCCTTGCGGTGCAATCCCTGAATGGCGCTTTCCACCATCTGGGTATCCTCGGCCACCATGGTCTCGGTGATCTCGGCCAGAAGGAGCTTGGGCTCCAGCTTATATTTTTCCACCAGATCTGCAAAAATCTGCGGCACATCCAAGTTCAGGATATCCTGCACCGAAACGTTCACCGATACCGGCACAAGGTTGCTGCCGCTCTCCTGCCACTTCTGCAAGGTCTGGCAGACGGATTCCCAGATGTACTGGTCCAGCCGTGTTACAAGGCCGGTGCGCTCCAGCAGCGGCATGAACTCGGCGGGGGGAACACAGCCCCGGGTGGGGTGGTTCCAGCGCACCAGTGCTTCCATGCCCACGATGGCGCGGGTGATGCTGTTGCACTTGGGCTGCAAAAAGAAGCAGAATTCGTGGTTATCCAGTGCGCGTTCCAACTCGCCCAGCAGCAGCTGCTGTTCTTTCAGCTCGTTGAGCATGGTGGGCTCAAAGCGGTGCAGGTAGCCGCTGTCCGTCGTTACACCGGCGATCTGCGCGTAGTTGCACAGGGTGGCGGCGTCCGCGCCGGGGTTTGCCTGCACAGGGCACACGCCCATTACCACAAAGAAGGTGACATCCTGCCTTCCGGCAGCCATGCAGGCTTGCAGCGTGGCAAGCACAGCGGTCTGCTCGGCTTTTTCGTCCGGCAGGCACAGGAAAAAGTCATCATTTCCAAAATAGCCCACAGGATAGCCGGTCTGCTTGCTGTAACCCAGCAGACAGTTTGCCACCGTTTCCAGCAGAACATCACCTTTTTCGGTGCCGTAAAGCTCGTTATAAAGCTTGAAGTGCTGGATATCCACAGCGGCGACAGCCCATTCCGTTCCCTGATGTGCGGTCAGGAATGTATGCAGGGCCTGCAAAAATGCGTCCTTGCGGTCGATCCGCTGTAACGCAGCAGATGCCGGTGCGGCAGCATCTGTTTTGGTCTTCCGTTCCTCTGACATGACGATTCCTCACAATTTGGATAAATTTCAATACGGACAAATCAATTGCGGTCGGTTTATATATTTTATAATCAGTATAACACGGTTTAAGCGGTTTTGAAATAGTTTTTTCACACTTTATAACAACATTATTCGAGCAAAGTGCAACAAAAATGCCACACACGGCGGCGCCGGTGCGGCATTCGGGGTCATTTGGTATTTTTGTTGTCGTCCTTGTTTTCCTGCTCGGCGCGGCGCAGCATCTCCCGCAATGTGGGCAGGCTGCGCAGCTTTTTGCCGTGCCGGAGTTTCGGGTAGGCGCGCAGCATACGGCGCGGGCCCACGATGCGGGGGGTGCGCAGCAGCTGTGCCTGCATCTCCTCGCTGCGCTGCTGCAGCTCTGCGGCCAGCTGCTCCAATTGCAGCAGTTCAGCAGCACGCTCGGCAGTGCCCTTGGCGGCAAGACGGGCGGCGTTGGCGGCTTCGGCAGCGTTCAGGCGGGCGTCCTCGCTGGCGCGGCGGGCGGCCTCGCTGGCCTCGGCGGCCTTGGCGCGGATGGCAGCCATGGTCTCACGGGCAGAGGGACGCTTTCCGGCGGCGTCCCGCGCCTCGGCGGCGGCAAGCTTGAATTGCAGCCGTCCCTCGTCCAGCTTCTGGTCAGCGGTCAGGGTGGTGGTGCCCAGCAGCTGGGTCATGGCATCGCTGACGGCGTGGATGCTGTCGCCCAGCTGCTCCATGGTGTCCAGCGTATCGGCCAGCGCAGAGGCGGCAATGGCGGTAGCCACCACGTCCACCGCGTACACGGCGTACAAAAAGCACATGACGATGACCCCCACAAAGGGCGGGATAAGCTTTACAAGGTCTGCCACCACCGGATGCACGATGCGCATGACCACCAGCGTGCCCACGCCCCACAGCAGGCAGAATTCCAGACAGATATAGCCCCCGATGTTAAAGGGGAAATCGCTGTAATCCCACCAGCGGGTATGATAGAGTTTATACAGTGCCCAGCCGCCCACCAGTTCCAACGCACTGGGCAGAATGACGCCGCCTATATACAGCAGCAGAATGCTGTGCTGCAAGGGCGTAAGGGCAAACAGCACGATGATCATGCCAAAGCCGTAGATGGGGCAGACCGGGCCGTTGAGAAAGCCCCGGTTCACCAGCTGACCGGTGGTGGCGGCGGCATAGATGACCTCCAGACACCAGCCCATGCAGGAATAGATCAGGAAATAGGCCAGAATGTGGTACAGCGAAAAGCCGCACACCATGGTCTCGGTGAGAAAACGAACCATGAGCACCTCCGTTCTTCAGTTCTGTTTGGATACGATCTTGTACTCGTCCCCCGGCTCAAAAAAGGGACAGGCAGCGGTATTGCGGGCAAGATAGCGTGCCATCTCGTCCTCGTCCAGCGCAGCGCCCTGCGCACAGTAATAGCTGCCGTACTCGTCCTGAACATTATTCAGGCACAGTTCACAGGGGTCAGACATTGGCTTCGCCTTCCTGTGCGGCGGCTTCGGCAGCGGCAGCTTCCCGTGCCATCCGCTTGAGCACCTTGGGGTCTACCCATGTCACGCTGTCGGCACCGGGCTTCTTGCGGGCAATGAGCGCCTTGATCTTAATGCCCATCTCGGTGAACATCCCCTCGTGCTCGGTGCGGATGTTCCACTCCGGCTCGTTCTCGTGCAGGTCGTAGGTGATCCACTCGATGTCGTAGCCGGAAGCGGGGAAGTACTCCACGCTGTCCCGGAACAGATCATCGTCATCGGTCTTGAAGTAGATCTCGCCGCCGTCTTTCAAAAACTCGCGGTAGGCGATGAGCTGGCGCGGGTAGGTAAGGCGGTGCTTGTGGGAGGAGTCGTTCTTGCTCCACGGGTTGCAGAAGTTGATGTAGATGCGGCTGACCTCATCCTCCGGGGTGATGACGCCCTTGATGCGCTCGATATCGGTGCTCATGATCTTCACGTTGTCGATGGGGCGTCCCGCTGCCTGATAGGCGGCTTCGATCTTGCGTTTGGCAAGGATGAGCACCTTGTCGGTGATGTCGATGCCCAGATAGTTGTTTTCCGGGTGGGCGCAGGCCAGCTGGGAGATGAAGCCGCCCTTGCCGCAGCCCAGTTCCAGAATAAAGGGCTGCTCCGGGCGGGCATACTGGCCGTGCCACTTGCCGCCCCAGATGAGGGGCTCGTGCACATGGAAATCCGCGGCCATCAGTTCGTCGTGGGCATAGGGTTTGAAACGCATTCTCATAGTTTGTTGTTCTCCTTGATGTTGTGTGAAACGCAGTCGCTTTTATTTTTACCCCCTCAGGCTGCTTGTTTCACGCGCAGCCAGCTCCCCCAAGGGGGCGCCTTATCCAAGGAGGGAAAGTTTATCTTTTTTGACTGAGAGGGTTATTTTTGCTCCCGCAAAAACGCCTCCACCTGCTCCGGGGTGGCGGCGCAGCTGCCCTGACAGATGCCGGGCTTGCCGCCGCCGCGTCCGTTCAGCGCGGCGTTCAGGGCTTTGGTCAGGGCGCGCACATCGCCGTCCCGCCGGGCAAGGCAGTAGCCTGTACCTTTTTCAGTGGGGGTCAGGGCGGCGCACAGGCCGGTGGTGGCCTCGGTCAGGCGCACAGCCAGCCGGTGCAGCCCGTCCGGATCCAGCCCCGGCAGGGTGCGGATGGCGTCTGCATCGGGCGCAGTCAGCTGCGCAAGGGCATCAAACAGCTGGCTGCACAGTCCGAAATGTGTAAATTTGAGCGCAGTATACTCATCGTAGACCCGATGCACCGCCACAGCGGTCTGGTCGGCCTTGGCAGAGAGCAGCGCACCGATATCTGCCTGCCGGGCGCGCATGGCCTGCGCCGCCGCCAGTGCACGGGCACCGCACACCACGCTCAGCCGCACACCGCCCTTGTAGTTCTCGCTGGCAAGGATCTTGATCTGCCCCACCTGACCGGTGGTGCGGGTATGAGTACCGCAGCAGGCGCAGACGTCCGCGCCCGGGATGGTCACGATGCGCACCTGCCCCTCGATCTCCTTTTTGGAGCGGTAGACAAGGGCGGCAAGCTCCTCCCGGGTGGGGTAGCTGATGAGCACCGGCACATCCTGCCACACGATGCGGTTGGCGGCAAGCTCGGCCTGCCGCAGCCCCTCGGGGCTGATGGGCACACTGGTGTCCATGCGCACCGCCTCGGTGCCCACATGGAAGCCCACGTTCTCCGCCCCGAACATCTGGTGCAGGATGCCGGAGAGGATATGCTCGCCGGTGTGCTGCTGCATCTTATCGAACCGCCAGTCCCAGTCGATGCAGCCGGCAACGGCTGCGCCGGGCGCTGCGGCAGCGGGCAGGGCATCCACCGTATGCCAGATGACGCCCGCCTGCTCGTGGACGTCCAGCACCTGCAGCACCGTGCTGTCCGGCAGGGTCAACGTGCCCCGGTCGGCGGGCTGACCGCCGCCCTCCGGGTAGAACACCGTGCCGTCCAGCGCGATGCGCCCGCCGCCGGTCTTTTCGTCCGGCTCAGCGGCAAGGATAACGCTTTCGCATTCCGTGCGGAAAGCGTCCTGCTCAAAGTATTTTTCTGTGCGCTGCATGGCGCGAGTACCTCCTGTAAATAGAACGATTGAAAATGGGGGAAGCGCACGCCCTCTCAGGCGCTCCCGCGCCAGCTCTCCCAAGGGGAGAGCCAAGTTCTAAGGCTCGTTACTAAAGTTTTAAGTGTAATGAGAAAGTTTCCGGCAGTGCTCTTGCCTCTCCCTTTGGGAGAGGTGTCACCGTAGGTGACGGAGAGGGCGCACGCCGTTAGCCCCAATACCCCCTCAGTCTCGCTGCGCTCGCCAGCTCCCCCAAGGGGACGCCTTTGGGCTGTGCCGGAAGCTTTATCGCCACCGCCATAAGCCGTCCCCTTGGGGAAGGTGGCATCGCCGCAGGCGATGACGGAAGGGGTACTCCCGGGCAAGCAGCTTTGCGGTTTAGCTGGCAAAACCGTCAGGCTTTGCCTGAGGGAGTTAGGCGCCCCCTTGGGGGAGCTGGCGCGAAGCGCCGGAGGGGGTCGTCCCATAAAAACCAGTATACCACGATTTTTGCCTGTGGAAAATAGTTTACAGTTATGTTATGATAAGAAACAACGAATATTCCCGAAAATTGACAGCGAGGAAGGTAACGGATCATGCGTGAAAGTGGTATTCTGATGCCGGTATCCAGTCTGCCCGGCCCTTACGGGATCGGCTGCTTTGGCAAGGCGGCATTTCAATTTGTGGATTTCCTGTCTGCGGCAGGACAAAAGATCTGGCAGCTGCTGCCGCTCAGCCCCACCGGCTACGGCGACAGCCCCTACCAGAGCTGTTCTGCCTTTGCGGGCAACCCCTATTTTGTGGACTTGGAAACGCTGGAAAAGGAAGGGCTGCTGACCGCCGCAGACCTCAAGGCCGAGAGCTGGGGCAAAGACCCGCTGGAAGTGGACTACGGCACCTTGTATGTCAGCCGCTTTGCGGTGCTGCGCAAGGCTTACGCCGCATGGCGCAGCCAGTGCGCCGGGCTGCACGGCTGTGCTTACTACTACCCCGACGACTACTACGCCTTTACCCTTGCCAACGAGGACTGGCTGGAGGACTACGCCCTGTACATGGCACTGAAGGTCGCCAACAAGATGAAGAACTGGGTGGAGTGGGACGCCCCCTACCGCCGCCGCGACAAGGCCGCGCTGGCCGCCTTTGCCGCCGCGAATGAAGAGGAGATCGGCTTCTGGAAATTTGTGCAGTACAAGTTCAGCGTCCAGTGGCAGGCGGTCAAAGCCTATGCCAACGAGAAGGGCGTGCAGATCTTGGGCGACATCCCCATCTATGTTTCTGCCGACTCGGTGGACGCATGGGTGGGCGGCAAGCTGTTTGAACTGGACGCCAACGGCGGCTTTGCCCGGGTGGCAGGCTGCCCGCCGGACTACTTCTCCGCAGACGGCCAGCTATGGGGCAACCCTCTGTACGACTGGGCGTACCACAAAAAGACCGGCTACGCCTGGTGGATCCAGCGGGTGCGCCACGCACTGGGTATCTATGACCTGCTGCGCATCGACCACTTCCGCGGCTTCGATACCTACTGGGCCATTCCGGCCACCAGCGCCACCGCCCGCACCGGCAAGTGGGAGAACGGCCCCGGCATGGAGCTGTTCGATGCACTGGAGACCGCACTGGGCAAGCTGCCCATCATCGCCGAGGACTTGGGCGAGTTGTTCCCCAGCGTGCGCAAGCTGCTGGCCGACAGCACCTTCCCGGGCATGAAAGTGCTGCAATTCGCCTTTGGCGGCGGGGACAACGAGTATCTGCCCCATAACCACGTCAAGAACGGCGTGGTCTACCCCGGCACCCACGACAACACCACCCTGACCGACTGGTGGGAGAACGGCGCTTCCGAAAAGGAAAAGGCCACCGCTGCGGCCTATCTGCACCTGACCCCCTGCAAGCCCACCGCCAAGGAGGTGGCAGCGGTCAAGACCGCCGCCGCGCGCACCGCCCTCCTGCGGGCAGCGCTGGGCTCGGTGGCCGACCGAGCGATCATTCCCATGTACGACTGGCTGGGTTTGGGGCCCGAGGCGCACCTGAACACCCCGGGCAAGCTGGGCGGCAACTGGGCATGGCGTGCCAAGGCCGGTTTTGACTCCAAAGCCCTTGCCGCGCAGATCGAAGCCGAGTGCGCCGTGTACTGCCGCAGCAATGCAGACGTCCAAAACGTGAAATAATTAGCAATCTGACGAAATTGTAAAATCTGACGTAAAAATTTGTGCGTTTTGCTGGAAAAATCTGTATTTCAATGGTATAATAGCCGTAAGTTCCCGGATTTTGCGGGAAAATTGGAATTTCGCCCGTCGGAAGCGGCGGCGCGTACGGATGATGGGGAAATTACAGATGGACAGAGAATGGACAGAGCAGGATCTGCGCACCTTTGCCGAGGGCGCACAGACTGCGTTTGAAACGGTATTGCTGGACGAGTTGCCACAGGACACCGGCTGGCAGGACGAGGGCTTACAGGTGAACTACACCCTGTGCAATGGCCGGGTAAGCTGCGTGCTGCACCGCACGGTGCGGGCAGACGGCAAGCTGTGGCGGGTCACCATGTCCGCCCCGCTGGCAGGCAACCTGCTGCCGGAGGAGCGCATGAACGCCCGCGAGCGGGAGCTGTGCCGCGAGGACCTGAACCACGATTTTCTTTCCGGCGTGTACAACCGCCGCTATCTGGAGACCGTGATTGCTGCCGAGCTGGACCGCTGGGCACAGCAGGGGCGCAAGGCTGCCGTGGCGCTGGTGTCGCTGGATAACGGCGCACAGCTGCGGGACACCTACGGTCAGCCGGTGATGGATCAGCTGATCTGCTTTGTGGCAAACCAGTGGAAAAAGTATTTCGACATCCCGGGCAGTCAAATCGTCTGCCGCCTGACCGGCACCACCTTTGTGGTAGGCTGTCTGGACTTGGACGGCGGGCAGCTAGCACAGCAGATGCGGAACATCTACGCTGAAATGCCCCACGAGTGCGTCACCTCCATGGGTATGATGAAGCGTGTGCCCTTTACCCTGAGCGTCGCGGTGGCAGGGCTGGACGAGCTGGAGGGCAGCACCAACTGCTGGCAGCGCCTGTACGCCATCTGCGACGAGCGGCTGCGCGGCATCCAGATCTCCGGCGGCAATAAGATCTGCTAGGGTGTATCTTAAACAACCGTATAAAATCCCCCTTTGGGCACATACTAGGTGCCAAAGGGGGATTTTTTGTATGGAAAACCAGAAAAACGACAACCTGAACCTGTTAGAGGCCGTAGTGCAGAACACCGAGATGGGCAAAAACACTCTGGAGCAGATCTTACCCATGACCAACGATGTGCAGTTCAAGGCCGAGCTGCTGCGCCAGCGCAACATCTACCACCAGCTGAATCAGGAGGCACACACCGCCATAGAAGCCTGCGGCGGCAGCGCACAGGGGCAGAGCACCATGGCAAAGCTGAACACGAAAATGGGCATCGGGCTCAAGACCCTTACGGACAAATCCACCCGCAATCTGGCGGAGATGCTCACGCAGGGCAGCGGCATGGGGGTGGTGGACTGCGTAAAAAGCTGCAAGGACTACCCCAACGCCGCCCCGGGCGCAAAGCGCCTTGCCCAGCGGTTGCAGGATTTTGAGGAAGATAACCGCATCCAACTGGAACGGTTTTTGTGAATGCTGTGCCGCTGCGCAAAATGCGGAGAACGAACTCCCCCAGTCACGGCTGCGCCGTGCCAGCCCCCTCTGGGATGGGGCCTTTGGCATGGCGGCACAGTTTCAGGCTAAAGCGTAAAGTTTCCGGGCGCGCCAGAGGCTCCCTCCCAGAGGGAGCTGGCAAAACCGATAGGTTTTGACTGAGGGAGTTCACTCTGCCGCAAACAGTCGCTTTCCCCTCTGTGACCCCTCCTGTGAAAATGCAACGTCGGGCAGCCCGCAGGGCTGCCCGACCTTGTTCTGGTTAAAATAATTTTCCGCTATTGCGAAGCATTCACTCCCACAGCTTTTCGGGATACTGACCCTCGGCGGTCTTGCGGGCGATGGCCTCCACCACCAGCGGCTTGTCCTCCCGGTAGGTGACGCCGAACCACTTATCAGTGCTGCGCAACACCTGAATTTTCGCCTTGTTCTCCTCGATCAGCTCGGTCACCACCAGCGGCAGGAAGTACTCGCACTTCAGGGGATTCACCGGCAGATTCTCGGTCAGCCAGCCCGCAAAGCGCTGCTCGGCCTCGTCCAGAAAGCTCTTGCCGAAGCCCCACAGGTTCATGCTCACAGGGGTATCGCCGGGCAGATCTACCCAGCTCTCGCCGCCGTCCTCAGTGTAGTGTGCGCCGCCAGCGCAGGGCTCGATGCGGGTGCGCTCGGTCACGCTTTGCAGGGTGCCGTCCTCGTTCTTGATGCACACGCCGCGTGCCACGCTGCCGTTCTCGGACAGGGTGTTTTTCAGCAGATAGCTGACCATGCAGTAGCGGTAGAAATCATCATCGGCGTGGGTGGACAGGTAATCGTACATCACCTGAAACGCCTCCGGGCCGTAGTAGTCGTCCGCATTGATGACCGCAAAGGGGCCGTCAATGAGGGGCTTTGCCGCCAGCACGGCATGGCAGGTACCCCATGGCTTTACGCGCCCCTCCGGGACGGCAAAGCCTGCGGGCAGCTCTTCCAGCTGCTGGAAGGCATACTTTACATCCATCGCCTTGGCCACGCGGTCGCCGATGGCAGCCTTGAAGGCATCCTCGATCTCATGCTTGATGACAAAGATCACGGTCTCAAAGCCGGCGCGGCGGGCATCGTAAAGGGAGTAGTCCATAATGACCTGTCCGTTGGGGCCCACCGGGTCGATCTGTTTCATGCCGCCGTAGCGGCTGCCCATGCCGGCTGCCATGACGACCAGTACCGGTTTATTCATCTGCATTTCCTCCTGTATCTGCCGGGGTTTCCGGCGTTGTAGCGTTCTGAGGCTATTATACACTGCTTCGCTGCCCGTGGCAAGGCACAGAGGGCAGGACGATCAGAAATGCGCGGCAGGGCAGCTCCATCTATGAAAAAGGAGATCGGAAACGCCTGCGGGCGTTTCCGATCTCCTTTTTTTAATTTATTCACTCACCCCAGCTGGCTCTGGGTCAGGGACATCCGCTGGTAGGCGATGCGCGGCGTGCCGTCCTCCACATGGATGATGCCGCAGCGGGTAAAGCCCTCGCTCTCCAGCAGGTGCTGCATCACCTTGTTGTCGGCATGGGTGTCGGCGCGCAGGCTCTCGCAGTGCTCCAGACACCACTCCACCACCGCCTTGCCGATGCCCTTGTTTTCGCCCGCCGAAGCCAGCCGGTGCAAAGTACCGTAGGGCAAAGTGTCGTTGAGCCACTGCCCGTCCTCAATGACCTTGTAGGTGGGGTCCTCGCCAAGGATAAAGGCAAACACCGCCTGCATCCGGCCGTTTACCATGTACACGAACAGCCGGTTGGTGTCGATATCCTCTTCCAGCAGTTCCGGGCTGGGGTAGCTATCGCCCCATTGGGTAGGATTGCCGTTTTTCGCCATAAATTCCCGCGCATGAGCATAGACCTCAAGGATCTTTGCCATATCCGCTCTCACTGCTCCGCGAAACATCTCTTCTCATCCTCTCTTGCCCGCGCCCTGCCGCGCGGGGTACATTTGCTTCAGTATAACACAATTTTCCATAAAGCACCAGAATATTCTCCATTTTGCGGCAAAAACAGACCGCCGTGCGCGGGGCGGCAGCACGGCGGTCGGGGGCAGCAAATCAAAAAAGAGGGGCTTCATGCGGTGGGGCGGCGGGTGGTGGTGCCGGTGCGTACCAGTCGGTACTCCCGGGGGCTCAGGCCGTAGCGCTCGTGGAACAGGCGGTAGAAGTAGCTGGTGTTCTCGTAGCCAACCTGCGCAATGATCTGCTGGATGTTCAGATCGCTGCGGCGCAGCAGCCGCGCGGCGGTCTCCATGCGGTGCTTTTGCAGCAGTTCCTTGTAGGTGCGCCCGGTCTGGGCGCGCACACATTCGCTGACATACGCCAGCGAAACACCATAAGCCCTTGCCACGTTGGAAAGGCTGGCCTCACGATAATTGTGGGTGATCTCCTGCAGCGCCGCCTGCACCAGTGCATCGCGGCTCACAGCCTCCATGCGGGCTTGCTGCGGGGAGCGTTCAAGCTTTGCCATCATTGTATCTGTCCTCCGTAACGGTGCGGCGGGCGGGGGACTGGGGGAAGCCGGACCACCCGCCGCACGATAACTGCGGAGCCCTTTCCGGGCTCTTATACCCTGAATACGAATCACCCGCCGCAAACATTGCAGGAAAACTAAAAATTTTTTAGTAAATTTTCGTTGTAGGGGAGAGAGGACGATTTAAAATGGCTTCCGCTGCGCTCTAGCCATATTCAGCGGAAAAAATATTTTAAATTTCGCGTTTGTCGCGCTCTGCGGAGCGCTCCAAACGCCTTTTCACGGGAGGGGTCGTGGAGGGAAACTGCATTTGCAGCGCCGCTTTCTGCGAAAGCGCGGCGCTGCGGGAAGCGTCCTCGCCCTCTCAGGCGCTAACGCGCCAGCTCTCCCAAGGGGAGAGCCCTTGGCATGGCGGATACAGTTTCCGGCTAAAGTGCAAAGTATACGGTCTCGCCAGAGCCTCTCCCTTTGGGAGAGGTGGCACGGCGTATGCCGTGACGGAGAGGGCGAGCCCGTTTGGGATTTTCCTCCCCACAGAAAAAGGCTGCCTGCCGGGTGGCAGACAGCCTTTTCCAGAAGAAAATAAGGAAAACACGCGCCCAAAGGGGCAGAGTGAGTATCAGAACATGCTTTCGTCCTTGTAGCGCCCGGTGCGCACGAACTGCACCCACTCGGCTACGTTCACGGCGTGGTCGCCGATGCGCTCCAGATACTTGATGACCATCAGAAGATCCAGCGCGGCGTCCACCTTGGCGGGGTCGGCGGCGATCTCCTGTGCCAGCGTGTGCTTGATGGCGTTGAAGTCGTAGTCCACGGCGTCGTCTGCGGCGATGACGCGGCGGGCGGCAATCTCGTCCTCGGCGGTCAGGGCAGCCATGGCGTCTATGATCATCTGGTAGGCCTTGCGTCCCATGGCGATGGCCTGACTGACGGCGGGGTCGCCCTCCTTGCGCACGGTGACCAGATGGGGGATGATCTCGGCGATATCCGAGGCGTGGTCGCCCATGCGCTCGATGTCGGTGACCACCTTCATGGCGGTGGAAATGTGGCGCAGGTCGCCCGCTACCGGCTGCTGGCGCAGCAGCAAGGTCATGCAGCGGTGCTCGATGTCCCGCTCCATGTTGTTGATGCGGTCATCCCCCTGCACGATCTTCTGGGCGGCTACGGTGTCGGCGGTGCACAGCGCTTCCAGCGCGTTCTCCACGGCCTCGGCGGCGTTCTGCCCCATCTCCACCAGTGCGGTCCTGAGGGCTTCCAGATCGCTGTCGTATTGTTTGCGAATGCTCATTGCTTTGTTCCTCCCTGCATTAACCGAACCGGCCGGAGATGTAGTCCTCGGTGCGCTTGTCCCGGGGCGTGCTGAAGATCTGGTTCGTGGGGCCCACCTCTACCAGTTCTCCCAGCAGGAAGAAGGCGGTGCGGTCGCTGATACGGGCAGCCTGCTGCATATTGTGGGTGACGATGACCACGGTGTAGTTCTTTTTCAGCTCGCTCATCAGCTCTTCCACCTTCATGGTAGAGCCGGGGTCCAGTGCGCTGGTGGGCTCGTCCATCAGCAGCACCTCGGGCTTGACCGCCAGGGCGCGGGCGATGCAAAGACGCTGCTGCTGCCCGCCGGAAAGGCCAAGGGCGCTCTTTTTCAGGCGGTCCTTCACCTCGTCCCACAGGGCTGCGCCCCGCAGCGAGCTTTCCACCAGCTCGTCCAGCTCGGCCTTATTGCGCACGCCGTGCAGCTTGGGGCCGTAGGTGATGTTGTCGTAGATGCTCATGGGGAAGGGGTTTGCCTTCTGGAACACCATGCCCACGCGGCGGCGCAGGTCGGTCAGCTCCATCTCGCGGGCAAAGATGTCCTCGCCCTTCAGCCGGACATCACCCTCGATGCGCACGCCCGGCACAAGGTCGTTCATGCGGTTGAGGGTCTTTAAAAAGGTGGATTTGCCGCAGCCGGAGGGGCCAATGAGTGCGGTGATCTCCCGCTCGCCCACATCCAGCGAAATGCTCTTCAGTGCCTTGAAGTCGCCGTACCAGAGGTTCAGATCCTTTGCCGATATCACCGGCACATTTGTGTTTTCCATAGAGTACCTCATATTGAATTGGGACGAACCCTCTCAGGCGCTGCGCGCCAGCTCCCCCGAAGGGGGAGCTGGCATTGCGAAGCAATGACTGAGAGGGTTTCTCGTTCTCTTTTTACTGCTTCTGTTTCAGTTTTGTTTTAGCCAGACGTGCTGCCAGATTGATGAGCAGCACCAGCACCAGCAGCACTGCGCCGATGCCCCATGCGGAGGTGAAATCGCCGTCCTCAAAGGCGCGCAGATACAGCAGCACCGACAGGGTGGCACCGTTGGAGGTGTAGGCCTTGAATACGCTCTTGGCGATCACCTCTGCCGCACCGGCGGTGAACAGCAGCGCGGCGCTTTCGCCCACGATGCGTCCTACCGCCAGAATGCAGCCGGTGACGATGCCGTCGATGCTGCAGGGCAGCACGATGGTGCGGATGATGTGCCACTTGCCTGCACCCAGACCCATGGCACCCTCACGGTAGCCCTGCGGCACCGTTTTGAGGGATTCCTGCGTGGTGCGGATGATGGTGGGCAGGTTCATCACCACCAGCGTCAGACTGCCGGACAGCAGACAGGTCTGGAAGCCCAGCGCCTGACTGAATACCAGCATACCTACCAAGCCGTAGATGATGCTGGGGATACCGGCCAGCGTTTCGTTGGTGAACTCGATGACCTCGATGAGCCGCCGGTTAGAGGCGTATTCGGTCAGGTAGACCGCCGCACCCACGCCCAGCGGCAATACGATGAGCAGTGTCAGCAGGATGACATACAGGGTGTTGAGGATGGCGGGCAGGATGCCGTCCGTCTTTTTCAGCACACTGGCAGTGGTGGAAAGGAACTTCCAGCTGATGTGAGGGATGCCCCGCACCAGCACTAAGCCGATGATCCCGGCCACCAGCACCATTACCAGCACTGCGCTTGCCCAGACCAGCACGGTCATCACCCGGTTCCATGCCCGGCGGGAGGGCGAAAAGCCGTTATTCATCGCGGTTGCCTCCCTTCAGTACCACATTCAGCACAACATTGATAAGCATGATGAACACGAACAGCACCAGCGCGATGCTGAACAGTGCCTGCCGCTGCAAGCCGCCGGCGTAGCTCATTTCCTTGGCGATGGCGGTGGTCAGCAGGGTGACGCTGCGGAACAGGCTGTCCGGCATATTGGGGCTGTTGCCCGCCACCATCATCACAGCCATGGCCTCGCCGATGGCGCGGCCGATGCCCAGCACAACGCCTGCGGCAATGCCGCTTTTGGCTGCCGGGATGCTGATCTTGAACCATGTTTCGGTGTCGGTAGCGCCCAGCGCCAGACTGCCCTGCTCATACTCCGGCGGCACGGCGTTGAGCGCCGTCACCGACACGGACACGATGCTGGGCAGGATCATAATGGAAAGCACCACGATGGCGCTGAGCAGGCAGGCACCGGAGGCTTTGCCGAAGATCTTTGCCACGGCGGGCACCAGCACCTGCATACCCAAAAGGCCGAACACCACGCTGGGGATGCCGGACAGCAGCTCGATGGCGGTGACCACCACGGTGCGCAGCTTGGGGTCTGCGGCCTTGGAGAGGAACACTGCCGTCAGCAGGCCGATGGGCACGCCGATGATGGTAGCGCCCAGCGTGCCGTAGACACTGGACAGGATGAAGGGCAGGATGCCGAACAGCGGCTCTGCCGCGGTGGACGCCCATTTGGTGCCGAACAGGAATTTGAAAATGCCGATCTTATGGATAGCCGGTACGCCGGAGACCACCATGTACACCGAGATGAGCACCACACAGCACACCGCCAGCATTCCGCACAGGAAGAAGATGAAATTCATCACCGCTTCCAGCCAGTCGGCGGGGGTGCGGGGCAGCCGCACCCGGCGCAGAGAAGAGGTTGTATTTTTCATAACGTGATCCTATAAAAAGCCGCACCAGCCCAGCCTTTTAGGGCAGGCCGACGCGGCAGTTCTCTTGTTCAGATGCGGGGCAGGGTGGTTCACCGGGGAGCTTTCCCCGCGAAATAACGGGTTGCGGCACCCAGCAGTTGCTTCGCTTTCGCTTGCATCTTGCTGGCCGCGGCCCCAACAGCAGCTCCTTGTTTCCGCCACTGGCGGCAGTCGCTGCTGTTGCAGGGCTTCCAGCTCCCGCCCTATTGCCTGCGGCAACAGGGTCCCACCCTCGGATCATTCGCCGGGGAAACTCCCCGGCAAACCACCCGGTAATTACTCGTTCACGGGCACAGCGCCTGCGGTGCGGATGAGGTCGGCAGCGTCCTTGCTGGTGGCAAAGTCCACAAAGGCCTGTGCCTGCTCAGACAGGGTGACGCTCTTGTTGGTGACGAACACGAAGGGACGCTGGATCTTGTAGCTGCCGTCCTTGACGGTGTCCTCGCTGCACTCCACACCCTCCACGGTGACCATGGCAACGGTGTCGCCCACAGCGGACAGAGAAGCGTAGCCGATGGCCAGCGGGTTTGCCTCCACAGCGCTGATGACAGCGCCGGTAGCGGTCAGCTCCTGTGCGTACTTGCAGCTGTCCTTCACGTCCACGATGCTCTCAAAGCCATCGCGGGTGCCGGAACCGGCCTCACGGCCCACCAGAACGATCTCGCCGTCGTCGCCGCCGACATCCTTCCAGTTGGTGATCTCGCCGGTGAACATCTTCTTGAGCTGCTCCACGGACAGGTCAGCGACCTTGCTGTCCTTGTTCACAACGATGGCGATGCCGTCCAGCGCCACGGTGGTGCCGTCCACATCGTTCTTCTCATCGTCCTTCAGGGCGCGGGAGGACAGGCCGATGTCCAAGGTCTTGTCGGTAGCGCCGGTGATGCCTGCGCCGGAACCGGTGGGGTCGTAGCTGACGGTGACGCCCGGCTCGACCTCGGCAAAGCCCTCGGTCAGGGCAGCGATGACGTTCTTCATGGAAGTGGAACCGCCGGTAGCAACGTTGCCGCTCAGGGTACCGGCTGCCTGCTCAGCAGTGGAAGAAGCGGTGGTGGAAGCGGAAGCAGCGGCGGTGGATGCAGAAGAAGCAGAACCGCCGCAGGCAGTCAGGGCAGCAGCCGCAGCAGCTGCACCGCAAACAGTCAGAAACGAACGACGAGAGATCTTTTTCATGATAGATTTTCCTCCATTAAAAACCCGGGCTCCCGCCCGGCACTGTCTTTTTGTGTTTTCCTTGGGAACGGCCTTATTCTACCGCTTTGCCGCCCTTGCTGCGACCATGGCCGTGCAAAAAGTGCGTAAAACTTTGTGCATACTGCCAGCCCCAATGTAAAGAACAGGTAATGCGGCACAAAACAAAAAGCCGCCGGGCGCTCCTGTTTCCAGAAGTGCCCGGCGGCGGGGTGTATTCGGTTTTACTCTACGCTGCCCGTTACGTTTTTGCCGTTGTTTCCATAGAGGAATACAGCGGTTTTGCCATTGTAGCGCACACGCAGTTCATAAGTGCCGGTGCTGTTCTTTTCCGACACATTTTTCTTTGTTTCCAGAAAGAACTCCTGCGAGCCATTGTAGTCGATCGTCTGCCCCGGCTCTGCAACCAGTTCCTTCTTCTTGAAATACAGCGTTTCCTTTGCATCTGCCTCGCGGAAGATGCAGGTAATGTCCTCCGGTTTGATGACTACCTTTTCGGCACTGTTGTTCTGGATGGTGAACTGCGTCCAGTAGGTCAGCTGCCTGACTATGCCGTCGCCCAGGCCGCCGCCCAGAAACGGCGTTGCACAGATAAAGGTGACATCACCGATCTTCGCTACGCCGCTGGTCTTGTCGATCACGGTATCCCCGCAGCCGGTCAAAGCCCCTGCGGCGGTCAGCACCAGCGCCCCGGCGCTGAGCTTGAGAAATGTTCTGCGGTCGATCATAGCAATGCACCTCCTGTATCGGGTATCCCTCAGATAACTTTGTTCTGCAGGATCAGACGGTCTGCTTTACAAGATTTTTGGTCATATAGTCCAGCGTATAGTCCAGCGTATAGTTCTCCTCTGTCTTGGGCGACCAGATCGTAACGGTGACTTTAGCCGTCTTGGCCTTGATAGCATCATACAGTTCTTTCTGGTCGGCGGTCAGTGCAAAGTGGATCCAGTTCTCTTTGAACTCACCCTTCCCCAGCTTGATATAGCCGCCATCCGACAGCAGATTCCCATCGTTAAAGGTGGTGATCTTCTGGCCGTTGATATTCAGGACAAAAAATCTCTTGGCAGCCAGCGGCACAGGATTTTTGTCGTTGGTGACATCCTTGATGCGCACCCAGACCGTAACTTCGCCCTTCCACTCGGTAGCACTAAGGTCATCTGCGTTGCTGTTGCCGCTAAGTTTGACCGCAGTTGCCTGGAACGGGCCGAAATCCGTGCCAATGGCACCATCACTGCATCCGCCCAGCAGTCCGGTCATGGATACTGCAACTGCCACTGCGGCAGAAGTCTTTAAAAAAGAACGACGATCCATCTTCATAGCCATACTATAAGCCCTCCTCAAAAGTTTTTTGCACCCTAAGAGTACCACATTTTACCACATTGTCAACTATCGGAATTTAGGTTTCACCATTTTATCGTTCCTTTATAATCTATTATAACAGCGCGGCGGCGGGCACGGTGTCTGCTGCCGTTCCGGGGCGGCGGCAGGAATTTTTGCTTTTTTTCAATAAAATCGAAATTTGCTGTTGACAAAGGGTATCCGGTATGCTAAAATAGCCAAGTCGGGTGCGAACACCTGATGCGAAAATGGTCGTATGGCCCGTTGGTCAAGCGGTTAAGACAGAGGCCTCTCACGCCTTTAACATCGGTTCGATTCCGGTACGGGTCACCATTTTAAGTAGTAAAACGGTCGTTTGACCGTTTTATATAGATGCCTCTTTAGCTCAGTCGGTTAGAGCACCTGACTGTTAATCAGGGTGTCGCCTGTTCGAGTCAGGCAAGAGGCGCCAGCAAAGCGATGGAAATTTTCCATCGCTTTTTTCTTTTTCCGACGGTGTTGTTGACAGCACCGCCCCGGGGGGCTATACTTAACACACTATAAAGTATAAAAGGAACCTCCTGCCGCGCAGCTTTACGGTGCAGTAAGGCAAAAAGGCGCCCCCTTGGGGGAGCTGGCAATGCCGCAAGGCATTGACGGAGGGGGGCAAACCCTTGACAAAGGAGAACATCATGAAAAAAGTTATTCTGACCGGCGACCGTCCCACCGGCCGCCTGCACGTTGGCCACTATGTCGGCTCTCTGAAGGAGCGGGTGCGGCTGCAGAACACCGGCGAGTACGACGAGATCTTTATCATGATCGCCGACGCGCAGGCGCTGACCGATAATGCCGACAACCCGGAGAAGGTGCGCCAGAACATCCTGCAGGTGGCGCTGGACTATCTGGCCTGCGGTCTGGACCCCAACAAGGTGCACATCTTCATCCAGTCCATGGTGCCCCAGCTGACCGAGCTGAGCTTCTACTACCAGAATCTGGTCACCGTCAGCCGCTTGCAGCGCAACCCCACCGTGAAGAGCGAGATCCAGATGCGCAACTTCGAGGCCAGCATCCCGGTGGGCTTCTTCTGCTACCCCATCAGTCAGGCTGCCGATATCACCGCGTTCAAGGCTACCACCGTGCCCGCCGGTGAGGACCAGAAGCCCATGATCGAGCAGTGCTGCGAGATCGTGCACAAGTTCAACTCCGTCTACGGCGAAACGCTGGTGGAGCCCGAGATCGTTCTGCCCCAGAACGCCGCCTGCCTGCGTCTGCCCGGCATTGACGGCAAGGCCAAGATGAGCAAGAGCCTTGGCAACTGCATCTACCTGTCCGAGGAGCCGGAGGAGATCGAGAAGAAGGTCAAGTCCATGTTTACCGACCCCAACCACCTGCGCGTGCAGGACCCCGGCAAGGTGGAGGGCAACCCGGTGTTCATCTATCTGGACGCTTTCTGCCGCCCCGAGCACTTTGCCGAGTTCTGGCCGGAGTACCAGAATCTGGACGAGGTCAAGGCGCACTACCAGCGCGGCGGTCTGGGCGATATGAAGGTGAAAAAGTTCCTGAACAGCGTCATGCAGGCTGAGCTGGAGCCCATCCGCACCCGCCGCAAGGAGTGGGAGCAGCGCCTGCCCGAGGTGGTGGAGATCCTGAAGGAGGGCAGCGCCTACGCCGAAAAGACCGCTGCCGCCACGCTGGACGAGGTGCGCAAGGCCATGCGCATCGACTACTTCGAGAACGATAACCTGCTGAAATAATATTTAAGAGAGTGCCCGAAACGCCTGCGGCGTTTCGGGCACTTTTTTATATGGGCGGATTACCCCTTCCGTCTGCTCCCGCTGGTCGCAGCCACCGGGACGGCTGAACTCCCTCAGTCAAAGCCTGACGGCTTTGCCAGCTCCCTCTGGGAGGGAGCCTCTGGCGCGCCCGGAAACTTTACACTTTAGCCAGAAGCTTTGCCGCCATGCCAAAGGCCCCATCCCAGAGGGGGCTGTCGAGCGAATGCGAGACTGGGGGAGTTTAGGTAAGAACCCCTTCCGTCAAAGCCTACGGCTTTGCCACCTTCCCCAAGGGGACGGCTTTTGGTGCTGGCGGGTGACTTTGCGGCATTGCCGAAAGGCGTCCCCGAGAGGGATGACTTCCCCCGCTCCGGGGGAAGATGTCACCGTAGGTGACAAAAAGGGGAATCTGGCTGCGAACAACGTGAGCAGACTGAGGGGGTATTCATGCGCAATATATCCTAAATCGTATCCCACCCGGAAAAGCCGGTTTGTTTACGAAAATCGCATAGAAAACGCGGTTAAACTATGCTAAAATAGGGACAACAAGTACAGAAAACCCCGTTCCGGGGGCGAGAAGAAAAAAGGAGAACCACCATGCAAAAGACCATCTGGATCACCGGCGCAAGCTCCGGCATCGGCCGGGAGTTCGCCCGCCGGTATGCCGCCATGGGCTGCCGGCTCATCCTGACCGCCCGCCGCGCCGACCGTTTGCAGGCGCTTGCCGAGGAGCTGCACGCAGCCCACGGCACGGAATGCCGCATCGAGACCGCCGACCTCTCCCGCACCGAGGAGTGCAGCCGCCTGTGCGAGGCACTGGCTGATGAACACATCGACATCTTCATCAACAACGCCGGTTTCGGCGTCTGCGGCAGCATTCTGGAAACGGAGGAAGCCCGCGAAGAAGAGATGATCCAGGTGAACGTAGCCGCCATGGCGCGGCTGTTCCGCGCCGTGGTGCGCAAGATGAACGCACAGGGCGGCGGCACTATCCTGAATGTGGCGTCCTCTGCGGGGCTTCTGCCCGGCGGGCCTTATATGGCGGGCTACTACGCCAGCAAGGCCTATGTGGTCAGCCTGACCCGCGGCGCGGCCGAGGAACTGCGGGAGATGCACAGCCCGGTCTACGTCTGCGCCCTCTGCCCCGGCCCGGTGGATACCGAGTTCAACGACCGCGCCGGGGTGGTGTTTGCCCTGCGGGGCATCACCCCCGAGCTGTGCGTAGAGGAGGCCCTGCTGGGCATGATGCACCGCAAGACCATCATTGTGCCCTCTGCCCTTATGCGGCTGTGCACCAGTGCCCAGCGCCTTGTGCCCATCCCCCTGCTGATGCCCATCGTGGCTCGCCAGCAGAAGAAAAAACTGAAGTAAAAGACAAGGGTCGCTTAAACTTGTCAACAAGCCCAAAGAAAGCCGGAATATCTTGTGCACCGTGACAAGGCATGTCAGTCTGCACAAACTACCGCGCTAAAAATCGGCGATTTGACGTATCGTTTTGCGGCAGAAAAGCGGAAATCTGAAGAAAATACAATAAATCTTCACAAGAATGTGCCTTGACACTTTCTGCAAAGGATGCTAGACTGGTATACAAGTAAGAGCGCACTCCGGCACAGCCGGATACGACGCGCTTTGCAAAGCAGCACGGCTGCGATTTGCGCCGTGTAGAATACGATTTTTGACAGGAGGACTTTATTATGGCACAGTGCACTCCCAAATCTTTTGATCTGACCGGCAAGGTGGCGCTGATCACCGGCGCATCCTACGGCATCGGCATGGCAATTGCAAAGGCTATGGCAGCCAACGGCGCTACCATCGTGTTCAATGATATCAAGCAGGAGCTGGTGGACAAGGGTCTGGCTTCCTATGCAGAGGCAGGCATCAAGGCGCACGGCTACGTCTGCGACGTTACCGACGAGGACGCCGTCAACGCTATGGTGGCAAAGATCACCGAGGAAGTCGGCCACATCAACATTCTGGTCAACAACGCCGGTATCATCAAGCGCATCCCCATGACCGAGATGAGCGCTGCTCAGTTCCGTCAGGTCATCGATGTTGACCTGAACGCTCCCTTCATCGTGGCAAAGGCCATCATCCCCGACATGATCGCACAGGGCGGCGGCAAGATCATCAACATCTGCTCCATGATGAGCGAGCTGGGCCGTGAGACCGTTTCTGCCTATGCAGCAGCAAAGGGCGGCCTGAAGATGCTGACCAAGAACATCGCTTCCGAGTACGGTGCCTACAACATCCAGTGCAACGGCATCGGACCCGGCTACATCGCTACCCCGCAGACCGCACCTCTGCGCGAGATCCAGCCCGACGGCAGCCGTCATCCCTTCGACCAGTTCATCGTTGCCAAGACCCCCGCAGGCCGCTGGGGCGAGGCCGAGGATCTGGGCGGACCCGCTGTGTTCCTGGCATCTGAGGCCTCTGACTTTGTCAACGGCCTGATCCTGTATGTGGACGGCGGCATTCTGGCCTACATCGGCAAGCAGCCCCAGTAAGCGCTGAGGGCACTCCGCAGTTCTGACCCCGGGGACTGCCGCACAGCGTTGTGTGGCAGTCCCTTTTGCATTTGTACGGGAAAGGATGTTATGCTATAATGGAAAAAGCACATCAGGATATCCCTTGGGTGCCCCATGCCGAAATTTCCCCGGAACCCTGCGGCCCCGGGGTGCAGCGCCGCGTGCTGGCGTACAGCAAGGACGCCATGTGCGTGGAAAACACCTTTGAGACCGGCGGCGTGGGTGCCATGCACTGCCACCCCCACACCCAGATCACCTATATCGTCTCCGGGCGGTACCGCTTTACCATCGGGGACGAGACCCGGGAGGTAGGCCCCGGCGACACCCTGCTCAAGCAGAACGGCGTCATGCACGGCTGTGTCTGTCTGGAGGGCGGCGTGATGCTGGATTTCTTTACCCCCATGCGGGAGGACTTTGTATAATACCTGCGTACCGCAGGGAAAAATAAGAAGGAGAACCATTGTTATGAAGATCGCACTTATCAACGAGAACAGTCAGGCCGCCAAGAACGGCATCATCGAAGCCGCCCTGAAGAAGGTGGTGGAGCCCATGGGCCACGAGGTGGTCAACTACGGCATGTACGCCGCCGACGATGCTGCACAGCTGACCTATGTGCAGTGCGGCATTCTGGCTGCTATTCTGCTGAACAGCGGCGCTGCGGACTACGTTGTCACCGGCTGCGGCACCGGCGAGGGTGCCATGCTGGCACTGAACAGCTTCCCCGGCGTCATCTGCGGCCACGTTGAGGACCCCGTGGACGCCTACACCTTTGCCCACGTCAACGACGGCAACGCCGTTGCCATGCCCTTTGCCAAGGGCTTCGGCTGGGGCGGTGAGCTGAACCTTGAGTACTGCTTCGAGAAGCTGTTCGGCTTCGGCCACGGTCAGGGCTACCCCAAGGAGCGCGTTGTGCCCGAGCAGCGCAACAAGAAGATCTTGGACGGCGTGCGCGCTGCCACCTTCAAGCCCCTCATTGAGTGCCTGAAGAGCATCGATCAGGATCTGCTGAAGGGCGCTGTGGCCGGTGCAAAGTTCTCTGAGCTGTTCTTTGCTTCCTGCAAGGATGAGGAGCTGGCCGCTTACGTCAAGACCCTGCTGTAAGCTGCGGAGGAGATCATGCAAGGACTGACCCTGTTCAACCTGAACCTCACCCACCTGCTGGATGCTTTTCTGGAAACTGCAGTGCCCATGATCGCCGGTCTTGCCGAGGTGGTGGGCCTGTTCATCATCATCACCAGTCTGGCCAAGGCCACTTTCTACTATGTCCGCGCCACCTTCTTCAACGACCACCGGGACTTCCACCATGAAATGAGCAGCGGCCTGACCACCGCGCTGGAATTTCTGATGTCGGCAGAGATCGCCAAGACCTTTCTGCTGCAAAATCTGGAGTCGGTGGTGCCGCTGGCGGCTACCTTTGCGCTGCGCGCTTTGATGAGCCTGCTGCTGCACTGGGAGATGGAGGGCGGCCACCGCCCGGCCAACGCCAAGGACAAGCTTGCGCAGCCAAAGGACGGAGAGCGCCCGAAAGACGGCGAAAACGGCTGACAGGCAAAACATTTGCCAAACTTTAGCAGGGCAAAGTTTTCCCGTATTGTGAAAAACGTAAAACCTTGAGATGAATACTTGACAGGTTTGCACAAAGAGACTATACTCGTGCCATCGA